>JAIWOG010000124.1 GCA_020217035.1 Magnetospirillum sp.
CCGTCAACCCCTTTTTTCGAAGCACCCCGAAGTTTCCTTCGAACCACCTCCGCGAAGCCGTTGCCGCCCTCCGCGCCCCCAACCTCAAGATCGCTCCGTCCGTCGGGGAGGCCGCTTTCTACGCCCCTGGCCGGTGCCCGTCAAACCCTTTTTCACAGACTCGTCATTTTTTTGAAAAGCCCGGAAAACCGCCATTCTGACAGCGCTAAATGAATCCCGCGCCCGCGCGTGATTCATATAAGGGACCAGACAAAAGAGTCTTTCCAAGGCGTAAATTCTTGCCTTCACTGGGCTCGGCTGCGATAACCCTATCATCATCGAAATGTAGCGGACCGGACCATTGACCCCAAAAGTCACGGCTAAGATCAAGCGTTCCTTGAAGGCGGTCGCCGTCGTCGGCGTCGCCGGAATCGCCGCGATGTTCGCCGCGCGTCCCTTCGTCCAACTGGACGACCAGGGAATCGAGATTTTGGAACCCGCCGCCCCGGTCTTCGTCGACGCCGAGGCGGAGCATTCCCCGCGCTCGCTGCCGCTTGCCACCGACAGCGAGATCGAGGACCGGGCGCAGCGACCGGTGGAAACCCATGTGCGGGTCGGAACCGGCGACACTTTGGGGGACGTTCTGGCCCGTGCCGGCGTCGACAACACCGAAGCGGTGCAAGCCATCGACGCCCTGCGCGACGTTTTCAACCCTCGTGCGCTGAAAGCCGGCCAGAAGGTCAAGGTGACCTTCGAGAAGTCCCCGCACGGCTTCGGCCATGGCGGCTTCCACATGGTGTCGCTGAATGCCGACCCCATTCGGGTGGTCGGCGCCCAACGCGACGCCAAGGGCGGCTTCGCCGGTATCGAGACCATGCGCCAGGTCAGCAAGCAGGTGGCGCACAATGCCGGGACCATCAAGTCCAGCCTGTTTGAAAGCGCCCAAAATGCCGGCGTGCCGGTTCAGGTCATCATGGCGATGATCAAGGCCCTGTCCTATGACGTCGACTTCCAGCGCGACATCCAGGCCGGCGATTCCTTCGACGTGATCTACGAAGGCTTCTACGACACCAAGGGCAAGCTGGTGCGGTCGGGTGAGATGCTGTACGCCGCCGTCGCCCTGTCCGGCACCCCCATCGCCATGTACCGCTTCGACAACGGCCAAGGCAGTGTCGAGTACTTCAACGAGAAAGGCGAGAGCGTCAAGAAGGCGCTGTTGAAGACCCCGGTGGACGGCGCCAAGATCACCTCGGGATTCGGTTTGCGTAACCACCCGATCCTGGGCTTCACCAAGATGCATAAGGGCATCGATTTCGGCGTGCCCACCGGCACCCCCATCCAGGCCGCCGGCGACGGCACCGTCGAGGTGGCCGGCTTCAACGGCTCTTATGGCAATTACGTGCGCCTGCGCCACGGCTCGGGTTTCGGCACCGCCTACGCCCACATGAGCCGCATCGCCAACGGCATCAAGCCAGGCAAGCGGGTCAGCCAAGGCCAGATCATCGGCTTCGTCGGCAGCACCGGCCGCTCCACCGGCCCCCACCTGCACTACGAAGTCTTGAAGGGAACCAGCCAGATCAATCCGCTGTCGGTGAAGATGCCCACCAACACCAAGCTGGCCGGCCGCGACCTGGACCGCTTCAAGGCGGTGAAGCGCGACACCGACACCCTGCTGGCGAAGATTCCGCCCTCCACCCGTCTGGCGGCCAACACCTTGGGCAAGTCGGCGGCGCTGACCAACTAGTTGGGCCGATGGCCGGCCCGTGCCGGGCCCGCTCAGACGCCGCGCGGGCTTGGTTGGGCCGATGGCCGGCCCGTGCCGGGCCCGCTCAGACGCCGCGCGGGCTTGGTTGGGCCGATGGCCGGCCCCGATGTTATTCCAGAAATCATAAAGCCCCCCAAGGCGGGAACGGGGATGCCCAAAGGACATCCCCGCCCGTCGGCCAGCACCCCTATGGGGGGGGAGGGGGGATGGAGTACCGGCCAAATCCCGATCGCAAAGCCCGCGATGGCGCAAGCGGCGACCTTCTATCACTTCGATATGGGTAATGCAAACCCGTTGCGCACAGGAATGATCGCACAAACCACCCGCTCTGGGCACCCTATCCTTTGGGCGCAACAGGATGGGATCAGCCCATCTCCACCGGTCGTCCGTCAATGGTCAACTGGCCGAAATCGGTGGAAACCTTGACTTTCGCCCCGTCGGCGACCTTGCCTTCCAAGATCAGCCCGGCCAGGGGATTTTGCAGCGCCCGCTGGATCACCCGCTTCAACGGGCGTGCCCCATAGATAGGGTCGTAACCCTTTTGCGCAAGCCAAGCCATGGCGGATTCGTCCAGGTCCAGACTGATCTTGCGATCGGCCAGCAATTGACGCAACCGCCCCAGTTGGATGTCGACGATCCCCGACATGTGGGCACGGCCAAGGCGATGGAATAGCAGGATCTCATCCAGACGGTTGAGGAATTCCGGCCGGAAGGCGGCACGGACCACCTCCATCACGCTTTCCCGCACTTCGGTGGAATCGTGGCCCTCTTCCTGGTTGGCGAGGATTTCCGACCCCAGGTTGGAGGTCAGCACGATCAACGTGTTGCGGAAATCGACCGTGCGGCCTTGGCCGTCGGTCAAGCGCCCGTCGTCAAGGACTTGCAGCAGCACGTTGAAGACATCGGGATGCGCCTTCTCCACCTCGTCGAACAGGATCACCTGATAGGGTCGGCGACGCACCGCCTCGGTCAACGCCCCGCCCTCTTCATAGCCGACATAGCCGGGAGGGGCGCCGATCAGCCGGGCGACCGAGTGCTTTTCCATGTATTCCGACATGTCCATGCGGACCATGGCGGTTTCGTCGTCGAACAGGAACTCGGCCAGGGCCTTGGTCAACTCGGTCTTGCCGACGCCAGTGGGCCCCAGGAACAGGAACGAGCCAATGGGGCGGTTGGGGTCCTGCAACCCGGCCCGCGCCCGCCGCACGGCGTTGGAAACCGCGACCAACGCCTCGTCCTGGCCGACCACCCGGGTCTTCAGGCGGTTTTCCATGTCCAGCAGCTTCTCGCGCTCGCCGGCCAGCATCTTGTCCACCGGGATGCCGGTCCAGCGCGACACCACGGCGGCCACATGCTGGTCGCCCACCGCCTCGTTCAGGCGCCGACCTTCGCTTTCCTCGGCAACCGCCAGCTTGCGTTCCAGGTCGGGGATCAAGCCATACAGCAATTCGCCGGCTTTCTGGTACTGGCCCTCCCGCTGCGCCTTGTCGGCCTCGCTGCGGGCGGCGTCCAGTTGTTCCTTCAGCTTGGTGGCCGAGGCCAGTTGCTCCTTCTCGGCCCGCCACTCGTTGGTGATGCGGGCACTGTCGGCTTCCAGTTCCACCAACTCGTCGTCCAGGGCCTGCAAGCGGTCCTGGCTGGCGCGGTCGGGTTCCTTCTTCAGCGCCTCGCGCTCGATCTTCAATTGCACGATGCGGCGATCGATCTCGTCCAGTTCCTCGGGCTTGGAATCCACTTCCATGCGCAGGCGCGACGCTGCCTCGTCCACCAGATCGATGGCCTTGTCGGGCAGGAAACGGTCGGTGATGTAGCGGTTGGACAAAGTCGCCGCCGCCACCAGGGCGCTGTCCGAGATGCGCACGCCGTGGTGCATCTCGTACTTTTCCTTGATGCCGCGCAGGATCGAGATGGTGTCCTCGACCGTCGGCTCGGAAACGAAGACCGGCTGGAAGCGCCGGGCCAGGGCGGCGTCCTTTTCCACGTGCTTCCTGTATTCGTTCAGCGTGGTGGCGCCGACGCAATGCAGTTCGCCCCGCGCCAGGGCGGGCTTCAGCAGGTTGGACGCGTCCATGGCGCCTTCGGCGGCGCCGGCGCCCACCAGGGTGTGCATCTCGTCGATGAACAAGATGACGTCGCCGCTGGCGGCCTGGATCTCGGTCAACACCGCCTTCAGGCGTTCCTCGAACTCGCCCCTGAACTTGGCGCCGGCGATCAGCGAGCCCATGTCCAGGCTCATCAGGCTTTTCAGCTTCAGGTTCTCGGGCACGTCGCCGTTGACGATGCGGATGGCCAAGCCCTCGATGATGGCGGTCTTGCCGACGCCGGGCTCGCCGATCAGCACCGGGTTGTTCTTGGTGCGTCGGCTCAGAACTTGAATCGTCCGGCGGATTTCCTCGTCTCGGCCGATCACCGGGTCAAGCTTGCCTTCACGGGCCGCCGCCGTCAGGTCGCGGGCGTATTTCTTGAGCGCGTCATAGCCATCCTCGGCGCTGGCCGAATTGGCCTTGCGGCCCTTGCGCATGTCGTCTATGGCGCGGTTCAGTGCCTGGGGATTGATGCCGGCTTCCGACAGCAGCTTGGCCGCCGGCGTGCCCGCCCCCATGGTCAAGGCCAGCAGCAGGCGTTCGGCGGTGACGTATTCGTCGCCCGACTTGGTGGCCGCTTCTTCCGCCAGTTGGAACACCCGGGCCAGTTCCCCGGTCAGATGCAATCCGCCGGCTCCGGGGCCTTCCACCTTGGGCAGCTTGGCGATTTCGGCTTCCACCGCCGCCAGCGCCTTCTTGTGGTCGCCGCCCGCCGCCTTGATCAGCTTGGCGGCCAGCCCCTCCTTGTCGTCCAGCAGCACCTTCAGCAGGTGTTCGGGGGTCAGGCGCTGGTGGCCGTGACGCAACGCCAGGGTCTGCGCCGACTGGACGAATCCCTTCGAGCGTTCTGAATACTTGTCGAAGTCCATGAATGCCTCCTTGCGACGGATCACGGTGGCCCCAACAGCGGCGGCCCAGGCGACCCTCGAACATTCGACATTGATGTAGTGGGCTTGACGAAGCCTGCAAGTCGCTTGCCTGCCGATGCCAGCCCAAGACCATGTCCACATGGTCAGAATGCACAATCGGCCCAATATCCGGAAAACTGAAAAAGCTTGTTGCTTTTGATGCAGATGATATCCACCATTCACGCCTGTGTCGCAGGAGTGACGCCATGTGTGCCTGGTTCGATACATGCGGCTTCAACCAATTTGATTCTGGCGGCGCCGTTTCGCACCCGCAAAATCATCGAATTGGTCAGAACGACTGCCCGTTCCACCATTCCAGCACGCCGTTTCACTTTGAGCGGGACAGCTTTTTATTTCACCAGGGGGACGACATCCGTGGCGCCATCCATTTGAGCGCCGGCCTGGTGGCGCTGGAACGGGTGGACGAAGACGGCCGGCTGGTGGTGCTGAAGGTGCTGCGGCCGCCGGCGCTGTTTCCCTGTGCCGACCTGTTCGCCGAAGCCCCCCACGCCAGCACCGCCCGTGCCCTGACCGACGGCCGGGGCTGCCTGATCCCCACCGACCAGGTGTTGACTGGCATGGACGACCCGGCGACCCGGGCTTTGTTGTTGAAATACAGCGCCAGCGAAGCCCGCGACAGCGAGAACGCGGTGTTCCGCCTGTGTGCCGGCGACCTGTCCGAGCAGGTGATGGCCACTTTGTCCCTGGTGCTCGAGGAACAGCAATCCGACAACGGATCGGTCCACGGGGTGCTGCCCTTGTGCTGGCGTGACTTGGCCGCCATGGTCGGCACCAGCCCCGAAGTGATGAGCCGCACGGTTCGCAAACTGGAAGACAGGGGGCGGCTGAAAGTCAAAGGACGCGCCGTCACCCTGAACCCCCGACGGGGCAGCGGGCAAGGGCGCGTCCTTGGCCGATAAAGGCCGTGAGCCTTAGATCAGAACCGGTTCGCCTTCGCTGGCCGGCTGCTCGGCCGGCGCTTCGGCGGCCGCCGCCGGGCGACGACGACGGCGCACCGGACGGGCCGGGGCCTCTTCTTCCGCCTGCGGCGCGGCTTCGACCACCGGTTCGGGGGTGGGCACGGGTTCGGGCGCCGCCGGCTCGGGGGTCATTTCCGCTTGCGGGGCGGCTTCGTCCTGCATCTCGTCGGCGGCCATCGGGCGGCGTTCTTCGCCGTCCTCGTCCTCGCCGGTGACCTCGGCCTGATCCTCGGCCGGGGTCGGCAGGTTCTGCGGGCGACGCTGGCCGTTGTTCTGGTTGTAGGCGTTGATCAACCGGAAATAGTGTTCGGCGTGCTGATAGAAGTTCTCGGCGGCGTGCCGGTCACCCTGGCTGGAAGCGTCGCGGGCCAAGGCCAGATACTTTTCCATCACCTGGTGGGCGTTGCCCCGGATACGGCCTTCGGGACCGTTGGAATCGAAGACCTGGCTGCGGATGTTGATGTTGCGCTGGTGCCCGCCACCGCCGTGGCTGCTGTGACCACCGTGGCCGCCTCCGCCATGGTTGATGCGATTGGGATTGCCGCCGTTGTTGCCACGGCCCCGGGAACGCTGCTTGGGATTGTTCACTGCTACCGCCTTCTAAGGTCTTTTCGGTGTTGCGCACTCAAACGATCACCCCGGAGAACCGGTTCGTCGCGAGCCCTGGACGAATCCACGGGGCGGCGATGACGGGATCGGAAGGCGCCGGGAGAAGGGAGACGGAGCTTGCGCTCGACGCCGGCCTTTGGTCCGGGGCGCTCGACGGCGCAACCCTATCCGGGTTGCGGATTCTTTCCAACACCTTTTTTACCGTGTCGCAAAAACACAACGACCGATGCCTGCCAAATCTTGGGCGATGTCGACGTCATGGAAACCATGGGTAGCGAATATCGCGGCCACCGCCTGCGCCTGCCCCGCTCCCACCTCGAAACCAGCCAGGCCGCCCGGGACCAGCAAGCGCACCATCTGCGGCACCAGAACCCGATAGCAGTCAAGCCCGTCGATTCCCCCGGCCAAGGCGGTCAACGGTTCGTGCCGGGCGACCTCGGGTTCCAAGGTGGCTATTTCGGCATCGGGGATGTAAGGCGGGTTGGAAACGATGACGTCGAAGACCTCGGACAGCCCCTCGCCCCAATTGCCCTGCCGGAACCGTGCCCGATCCGCCATACCACAGCGGACGGCGTTGTCCGCCGCCACCGCCAGGGCTCCGGGGCTTTGGTCCACGCCCAGGCCCTGGGCCAGGGGCAGTTCCGACAGCAGGGCCAGCAAGATGCAGCCAGAACCCGTGCCGAAATCCAGGATGGACAGCCCCGCCTGCCGGTCGGGCCGGCGCTCCAACACCCCCTGCACCAAGGTTTCGGTGTCGGGACGCGGGTCCAAGGTGTCCTTGGTGACCCGCAGGTCCAGGGTCCAAAAGCCGCGCCGTCCCAAGATGTGGCTGATCGGTTCACGGCTCTCCCGCCGCGCCGCCAAAACTTCGATGGCAGTTTGTTGTTGCGTCGTCACAACGATCTCGGGGTGGGTGGCCAGGTAAAGCGGTTCGACCCCCAGGATTTCGGCGACCAGCAGCCGTGCGTCCAGACGGGCGCTGTCGATGCCCGCCGCCTGGAAGCGGGCATTCAACCCTCGCAGGAGGTCGCCGACGGTGTTCACCCGGCCATCTCGGCCAAACGCTCGGCCTGGTCGGCGGCGATCAGCGCTTCCACCACCTCGTCCACCGCGTTGCCGTTCATCATCTCGTCGATCTTGTAGATGGTCAGGTTGATGCGATGATCGGTGACCCGGCCCTGGGGGAAGTTGTAGGTGCGGATGCGTTCCGAACGGTCACCCGAGCCGACCTGGCTTTTGCGGTTGGCGGCACGTTCGGCGGCCTTGGCCTCGCGTTCCATTTCATAAAGCCTGGCCCGCAGCAGTTTCATGGCGGTGGCCTTGTTCTTGTGCTGGCTTTTTTCCTGCTGGCAAGCCACCGCCAGACCAGTGGGGATGTGGGTGACGCGCACCGCCGAATCGGTGGTGTTGACCGACTGGCCGCCCGAACCTTGCGAGCGGTAGACGTCGAAGCGCAGATCCTTCTCGTCGATGTGGATGTCCACTTCTTCCGCTTCCGGCATGATCGCCACGGTGGCGGCCGAGGTGTGGATGCGGCCGCCCGATTCGGTGGCCGGCACCCGCTGCACCCGATGCACGCCGGATTCGAACTTGAGGCGGGCAAAGACGCCGCGCCCGGTGATGGTGGCGCTGGCTTCCTTCATGCCGCCGATGCCGGTCTCGTTGACGTCCATCACCTCGAACCGCCAGCCGCGCAAAGACGCGTAGCGTTCGTACATGCGGAACAATTCGGCGGCGAACAAGGCGGCTTCCTCGCCGCCGGTGCCGGCGCGGACTTCCAGGATGGCGTTCTTCTCGTCGGCTTCGTCCTTGGGCAGCAGCATCAGCTGCACCTCGCGCTCGAGACCGGGCAGCGCCTCTTTCAGCGCGTAATATTCCTCGGCCGCCAAATCCTTCATGTCGGGATCGGCCATCATCTGCTCGGCCTCGTCCATGTCGGCGCGGGCCTTCTTCAGCGCCTGCACCGCCTGGACCACCGGCTCGATGTCGGACAGTTCCTTGGACAATTTGGCGAACGAGGCGCCGTCGCCGGCGGCCAGCATCTCGCGCAATTCGTCGTAACGGTAAAGAACCTTGTCCAGTTGGGCGTCAATGCTCATGTCACTCTTTCAATCCAAACGAAACAGCTTGCGCAGCGTCTTTTCCATGGCCTGCCATTCCGGCCCTTCGGCGGCCACCGACTTCATGGTCTCGGTGGGCGCGTGCAGCAGACGGTTCAACAGCAGGCGGGTGGCGTCTTCCGGGGTGGCGGGGTGTTCGGCCAGCACCGCCTCGCGCATGGCCTCGCAATGTTCGCGCAGCGAAACGATGGCCGGCACCGCGACGCGGGCGGCGCGGCCCTTCAGGAAATGCGCCACCTCGTCTTCCAGCAGCCCCCAGGCGGCCCGCGCCGCCTGTTCGCGGGCCGAGCGCCCCTCCAGCGCCACTTTCTCCAGGTCGGCCAAATCGTAAAGAAAGGCCCCGTCGACGCGGTTGACGGCGGGTTCCACGTCGCCGGGAATACCGGAATCGACCACGAATATCGGCTTGCGTCGGCGCTTCTTCAGCGCTGCGGTCATCATCTCGGCGGTCAGCGTGATATTGCGGGTGCCCACCGAGCACACCACCACGTCGGCGTCGGCCAGGACCTCCCTCAAGGTCTCGAAGCCGACCACGTTGCCGTTCAAGCTGGCGGCCAGGGCTTCGGCCCGGCTGGCGCGGGGCGCGGTGACCAGCAGGCGGCCCAATCCGGCCGACAACAGGCTTTCGGCCACCAGTTCCCCCATGTCGGCGGCGCCGACCAGCAAGGCGGTGCAGCGCGACAAGTCGCCGTGCAGGTCGCGGGCCATCTGCACGGCGGCGGCGGCGATGGAGACCGGGCCTTCGCCGATCTGGGTTTCGGATCGGATCCGCTTGGCGCAGGCCAGGGCGCCTTGCAGCACCACGTCCAGTTCGGGACCGCAAGTGCCGGAATCGCGGGCCAGACGATGGGCCGCCTTGACCTGGCCCAAAACATGGGGCTCGCCGATGACCAGCGAATCCAGCGACGCGGTGACGGCGAAGACATGGCGCAGCGCCTGCGCCCCGTCATGGCGGTAAAGCTGGCCCGACAACGCCGCCGGGGCGATGCCGACACGGGATGCCAAGGCTTGGCTGACCAAGGCTTGCGCCGTGTCGGGATCGGCATGGGACGCCCACACCTCGACCCGGTCGCAGGTGGACAGCACCAAAGCTTCGTGCACCCCACCCCGACGCAAATCCGCCAGGAAATCCGCCGCGGCCCCGTCGTCCACGAACAATTGGTCGCGCAACGACAGCGACGCCGACCGATGGTTGGCGCCGATGACGCTGAGACGGGGGGTGGCGAATGTCGGACTCATCAGCCGACCAGTCGGGCCTCCACCTCGGCCAGGGGGACTTCCTCCTGGCTGCCGGCATCCAGGTCGCGCAGGGTGACGGCGCCACGCGCCATCTCGTCCTCGCCCAGGATGATGGCGAAACGGGCATTGGCTTTGACGGCGCGGGCCATGCGCTTCTTCATGTTGCCGGAAAAGCCCAGATCGACGCAAAGCCCCGCCGCCCGCAACCGGTCGGCCAGAACCAGGGCCGGCACCACGTCGCCCATGGGGACGATGCTGACCGGGCGGTCCGGTTCGGGGACACCTTGCACCAGCATGGACAGGCGCTCTACGCCGG
>JAIWOG010000125.1 GCA_020217035.1 Magnetospirillum sp.
CCGCCCAGCCGATGCCGGGGGTGGCGGGGCCGCCCATCTGACCGATCAGCCCGTCGTAACGGCCGCCGGCCAGCACCGTGCCCTGGGCGCCCAGCGCATTGGTGGTGAACTCGAAAGCCGTGTGGCAGTAATAATCCAAACCGCGCACCAGCTTGGGGTTGACCACGAAAGGAATGCCCATGGCGGTCAGCCCCTGGGTCACCTGGTCGAAGAAGTCCCGCGCCGCCGGGGTCAGGCAGTCGCCGATCACGGGTGCGCCGGCGACGATGCGCTTGTCTTCCTCGTCCTTGGAATCCAGGACGCGCAATGGGTTCTTGTCCAGACGGGCCTGGCTTTCCTCGGACAGGGCCAGCCGCATGGGTTCCAGATAGGCGACCAAGGCGGCGCGATAGGCGGCCCGGCTTTCGGCATCACCCAGGGTGTTGATTTCCAACTGCACCTTGTCGCCCAGGCCCAGGGCCTGAAGGATACGCCAGCCCATGGAGATGACTTCGATGTCGGCTTGCGGCGTCTCGACCCCCAGCAATTCGCAGCCCACCTGGTGGAACTGGCGCTGGCGGCCCTTTTGCGGGCGTTCGTGACGGAACATCGGGCCGCGATAGAACAGCTTCAACGGCAAGGACTGGGTCAAGCCGCCGGAAATGAAGGCCCGCGCCACCCCGGCGGTGCCTTCGGGACGCAGCGTGATGGACTCGCCCGAACGGTCCTGGAAGGTGTACATCTCCTTGGTCACCACGTCCGAGGTCTCGCCCAAGGTGCGCGAGAACACTTCGGTGAACTCGAAGATGGGGGTGACGATCTCGCCATAGCCGTAACGCCGGGCCACCGCGAAGGCGATGTCCTCCACATGGCGGTGCTTGCGCGAATCATCCGGCAAAAGGTCGTGGGTGCCGCGCACCGGCTGCAATCCTGACACGATGTCTATTCCTTGTTCTTGGCGCCATCCAGCGCCGCCGCCTTGGCTTCCACCAGATCGACGACATGGTCGATCATGGAAGGGGAATCGATCTTGTGGTCGGGATTGCCGCCCACATAGACCATATGCGAATCGTTGCCGCCGCCGGTCAGCCCGACCATGGTCTCGCGGGCCTCGCCGGGGCCGTTGACCACGCAGCCGATGATCGACAGGGTCACCGGGGCGGTGATGTGGGCCAGACGCTTTTCCAGGATTTCCACCGTCTTGACCACGTCGAAGCCTTGGCGGGCGCAGGACGGGCACGACACGATGTTGACGCCGCGCACCCTAAGGCCCAGCGATTTCAGGATATCGAAACCGACCTTGACCTCTTCCTCGGGCGGTGCCGACAGCGACACCCGGATGGTGTCACCGATGCCCGCCCACAACAGATTGCCCAGGCCGATGGCCGACTTCACCGTGCCGCCGATCAGACCGCCGGCTTCGGTGATGCCCAGATGCAGCGGATAATCGCAAGCCTCGGCCAGCCCCTGATAGGCCGCCACCGCCAGGAACACGTCGGACGCCTTGACGCTGATCTTGAATTCGCGGAAGTCGTTGTCTTCCAGGATCCTGGCATGCTCCAGCGCACTTTCCACCATGGCCTCGGGACAGGGCTCGCCGTATTTTTCCAGCAGATGCTTTTCCAAGCTGCCTGCGTTGACGCCGATGCGCATGGAACAGCCATGATCCTTGGCCGCCTTGACCACTTCGCGCACCCGGTCGGCGGAACCGATGTTGCCGGGATTGATGCGCAGGCAGGCGGCGCCCGCCTCGGCCGCCTCGATGGCGCGGCGATAATGGAAATGGATGTCGGCCACCACCGGCACCGTGACCTGGGCGATGATATCCTTCAACGCCTTGGTGCTGTCCTCGTCCGGGCACGAGACGCGGACGATGTCGACGCCGGCGGCCTCGGCCCGCTTGATCTGCGCCACCGTCGCCGCCACGTCCGTCGTCGGCGTGTTGGTCATGGTCTGCACCGAGATGGGGGCGTCGCCGCCTACCGGCACGCGGCCGACGAAAATCTGCCGGGACTTGCGGCGGGTAATCTGACGATAGGGTCGGACGGACATGTCTCACCGCGAAAAGACGACGTTCCGGCTGGGCGCTGTGCCAAGCCGGGGTCGTTGATATAACGCATTTGACGGCGCTATTTCCAGTCGCGGACGCCGTAACGGTCCAGAATAGCCTTCAAGCGTCCATCGGCCCGCATGGCGCGGATGCCGTCGTCCAGGATGCGGGCGTAATCCTGTGCCTTGGGATGCCTGGGGGAAAAGGCGATGTAGATGGGCCCCGAGCGGGTGCCGCCGGCGATGGCCAGGGTGTCGGCCAAGCCCATTTCACGCAGCTTGTGATCCAACACGGCGCGGCTTTCCATGGCGGCGTCGACCCGGCCGGCGGCCACCATCTTCAGGCTTTGATCCAAGGGCTGGGTGCCGCCCACCTGGGTGACACGGGCCTTGTTCTTCTTGTTGGCCTCCACATAGCCCCCCACCGGCTCCATGTAGATATAGCCGATGATGGCGGCAAGCTTCACCCGTTCCAACGATCCCACGCCGTCATAGCGCCAGGGATTGCCGGCCTTGACCACGAAAGTGCTGTCCCATTGGCCGATGGGTTCGGCCCCGAACACCAGATCGGGGGAATCCACCGGGGCGGCGCCGATCACAGCCTCGACCTCGCCGCGCAGGCAGTCTTCCAGCGACCGGCTCCACGGCGTCAATTGGTATTGGATGGTGTGGCCGGCGGCGGCGAAGATTTCTTCCGCCACCTCGATTCCATAGCCCTTCTTCTGTTCCGAACAGTTGAACGGACACCAGTCGTCCGCCCGTAAGCGGATGGTGTCGGCCCAGGCCGGGCCGGCAAGCATCAGCACCAAACAATGGACAACAAGGCCGAATCCCCACCACCGTGCCATCGCGACCCCACACCCGCAAAAGACGAGAACGGCCATCCTATGAAAGCCCAGGCGTCAACGCATCCTATCCTTTCTTATGCCTGTTCGCGACCGGCCAAAGCATCCGCCCAAAAAGAAACGGGCGGCCCATGGCCGCCCGTCCCTTGCCCATAATCCAAGGCATCATTCATATTCGGCCGAGGTCTCACCCGACTTGCGATTATACTTGAAGATGATCTTGGACGTGTCACACAGATCGAACTCGTTCCACTCGGCGGTCTCCCGATCGCTGTAAACCACCATCAAGTCCCACTTGCAGGTCTTGGTCGCGCGATTGAAGCGGATGTGCACGGTCTTGCCGTTCTCCAAAATTCCTTCGCCAAGAACGTCTTCCTGTCAGTCGTCGCTGCTGGACGGCGCCACATAGACTTCTTCGATGGGATAGCCGGTCTTGTTGACCAGATCAAAATCCTGCTTGCCGGCGGCAAGCACGGGACCGGCACCCAAGGCCAAGAAGACGGCAACCGTCACAATATTACGAAACATGATCCCCTCCCCATGATTTCAACTCAGGAAGAGAAGCCTAGCCGTTAATCTTGCGAACCGACAGCGATAATCAAATGGACGACAATAAATCACACATTGAAACGGAAGTGGAAGATGTCGCCATCCTGGACCACGTATTCCTTGCCTTCCAGTCGCATCTTGCCGGCTTCCTTGGCGCCCGCCTCGCCGCCCAAGGCGATGAAGTCGTCATAGGCGATGGTTTCGGCGCGGATGAAGCCCTTCTCGAAGTCGGTGTGGATGACGCCGGCGGCCTGGGGGGCCTTGGCGCCCTTCTGCACCGTCCAGGCGCGGGCTTCCTTGGGGCCGACGGTGAAGAAGGTGATCAGGTGCAAAAGCTCGTAGCCGGCACGGATGACGCGGGCCAGGCCGGTTTCTTCCAGCCCCAGGCTTTCCAGGAATTCCTGCTTTTCCTCGTCGGACGCCAGTTGCGCCACTTCCGCCTCGATGGCGGCCGAGATGACCACCGCCGAGTTGCCTTCCTTGGCCGCCATCTCGAAGACGCGCTTGGACAGCTCGTTGCCGGTCGCCGCCGAATCTTCCTCGACGTTGCAGGCATAGACCACCGGCTTGATGGTCAACAGGCCAAGCTGCTTGGCCATGCGCAGCTCGTCCTCGCTGTCGAAGGTGACGGTGCGGGCCGGCTTGCCGTCGCGCAGCGCGGCCAGGATCGGGGTCATGACGTCCACCTGGGCCTTGGCTTCCTTGTCGCCGCCCTTGGCCTTCTTTTCCAAGGGAACGATGCGGCGCTCCAGGCTGTCCAGATCGGCCAGCATCAGCTCGGTCTCGATGATGTCGGCGTCGCGCACCGGGTCCACCGAATCCTCCACATGCTTGATGTCGTCATCGACGAAGCAGCGCAGCACGTGGACGATGGCGTCCACCTCGCGGATGTTGGCCAGGAACTGGTTGCCCAGACCTTCGCCCTTGGAGGCACCACGCACCAGGCCGGCGATGTCGACGAATTCCAGTTGGGTGGGGATTTCCTTCTGGCTTTTGGCGATGGCCACCAGCTTGTCCAGGCGCGGGTCGGGAACCGCCACGCGGCCGACATTGGGCTCGATGGTGCAGAACGGATAATTGGCCGCCTGGGCGGCGGCGGTCTGGGTCAGCGCGTTGAAAAGCGTGCTCTTGCCGACATTGGGCAGACCGACGATGCCGCAATTGAAACCCATGACCTTAATCCTTCTTGCGTTCGAGCGCCGCCTTCAGCGCCTCGGCCAGGCTTCCCTGGGCGGTGGCGGCGGGCGTGGTGGGGACGGAGGCAGCGGCCTTGGTGGCCACTGGCTCCGCCGGCTTGTCCTTCTTGGGCTTGGGCGGCGCGGTCAGCACCGCCACCCGGTTCATGAAGCCGGCTTCGTCGCCGGCCAGCAATTTGGGGAATGCCTGGGCCACCGCGTCGATCAGCGGCGCCACCCAGGTTTCCGACTTGGCGAAATCGTGCAGAACATAGCCGGCGACGCGGTCCTTGTCACCGGGATGGCCGATGCCCAGGCGGACACGACGATAATTGGCGCCGAGATGGGAATCGATGCTTTTCAGGCCGTTATGGCCGCCGGCGCCGCCGCCGCGCTTGACCTTGACGCGACCGGGCGCCACGTCCAGCTCGTCATGGACGACGATGATGTCTTCCACGGCAATCTTCAGGAACTTGGCCAGTTGGGCCACCGACTGGCCCGACAGGTTCATATAGGTCATGGGCTTCAGCACCAGCACCTTGGTGCCGTCGACGGTTCCTTCGGCATAGTCTCCCTGGAACTTGGATCGCCAGGGGCCAAAGGAATGGCGGCGGACGAGTTCGTCCGCCGCCATGAAGCCGATATTGTGGCGGTTCTGGGAATATTCGGGGCCAGGATTGCCCAGCCCAACCACCAGAATCATGCCACCGGACCTTTTACGCTTCGGCCGAAGCTTCGGCCTCGCCACCCTTGACCGTCGGCGGGACGATGGTCAGCACGGCAGCCTTGGCGCCCACGTGATAGGGGGTGACGCCAGCCGGCAGGCCCAGTTCGTCCACATGCACCGAGAAGCCCACTTCCTTGCCGGCCAGATCGATGACGAGCTCGGACGGGATCAGGTCGGGGGCGCAGGTGACTTCCACTTCGTGCATTTCCAGGCTGACGACGCCGCCGGCCTTGACGCCCGGGGCCTTGTCGGCGTTGACGACGTGCACCGGCACCTTGACGTGCACGACGGCGTCGGCCGAAACGCGCATCAGGTCGATGTGCTGGGGCTGGTCGGTGACGGGGTGGAACTGCACGTCGCGGCACAGGCAGCGATGCTTGCCGCCATTGCCCAGGTCGACGTCGAACAAGCGGGTCTTGAAGCCCGGCTTGTGCAGTTCGGCCCAAATCACGCGGGGATCGATGGCAATGCAGATGGGGTCCTGCTTGCCGCCGTAAATCACACCCGGAACCTTACCTTCACGGCGAGTGGAACGGGCGGCCCCCTTTCCGGCCCGGTCGCGCAGCTCGGCGACGATGGCGCTGATCTCAGTCATATCGTTTCTCCAAATAACGCGTAAAGGCGCGGCCTCCAGGGGTGCCGCGCCGAAGGGGGCTGTTTACACTCTTTCTTCATGAGCTTCAAGCCCGACGCGTCAAAACGCCCCCCGTCCCGCGGACGGCGTCGTCGGCGCCTCCAACAAGCGGTCAAGATTTGCCAACACCCCCAAAGAGGCTTGTTGGACACGGGCGATTCTCTCCATGGCGATCTCGACCTGGCCGGCATTGTAGGCGCGAACCGCCTCGATGCCTTCGCGGTGTACCTGCCGATGCGGCTCTTCCAGAGCGGCGAAGGCCGGATGCGAGCGAAAGGGCATGGACCCTGGGCCGTAATACCACTTGCCCAACCGGCATTGTTGTTCGCTTGACAATTCCTCGGCCCGCAAGGCGGTGCGGCCGATCAGCATGTCCACTAGACGCTTCTTCCACAAGACGTGATCGGCCTTGGCCAGCATGATGATCTTGTTGGGAATGTCTTGCTCCGCCAACAAAGCCAACAAGGCGGCGACCTCGCCTTCGACGTTGATCAGGGCGGACGAGCTTTTCTCGATGGCAATCGCATTGGATTCGGCCAGATGCGCCATTTTCTGCACCCCGCCCGATATCTGATTGGCGGCGGCGGCCTGCTGAGCCAATATCCGCGACACTTCCGCCATGCTGTCGGTCGCGTCGGCGACGGTCTGGCTGACCGTCCCCATGCGCCCCCCCATGGATTGCATGGACTGACGCCCCTTGGCGATGGCGTCACTGCCGCGTGTCATGGTGTTGACGATGACCGCCATCTCCTGCCGCAGATTGGCAACGCGGGTGCTGATGTCGGTGGTGGCGCGGGCCGTCTGATTCGAAAGCGCCTTGACCTCGCCGGCGACCACGGCGAAGCCCTTGCCGGCCTCGCCGGCGCGGGCCGCCTCGATGGTGGCGTTCAAGGCCAGCAAATTGGTCTGGCTGGCGATCTGGTCGATGGAGGCGACGATCTCGGCATTGGCCACGGCCCCCTCGTTCACGGTCATCGAGATGCTGACCGCATCCTTCAACATGCGCGAGGTGAACATGCCAAGCTTGCGGTTCTGCTCGTCCATCCGGTCCATCGTCTCGTTGATGCAATGGCTGTATCGCACGAACTCGCCACGCAACCCCCGCGGCATGATCTTGCGGTAATACCGAGAGGACAGGGCCGCCCCCATGGCGGCGTCGGCTTCCTTGGCGAAAGCTTCGAACTGATCCAAGGCCCGATTGATGCTGCGCTGCAAGCGGCCGATGCCGCCCGTCCCCCGAATGTTCAGGACGCGGACGCGCAGATTGCCCATGGCGGCCTGCTCCATGACGTGAATAGCCTTGGCCACGCCTGAATTGGCACGCCGCAGGAAATGGAAACCCACCGCGTTGGCGACCACGGCGGCGCAGACCAAGGCGGCGGTGACCCCATGCCCTTGGACGGCCAGCATGACCGCGGCCACCCCCCCGGCGGCGGCGGACATCAAGCAGGCGACAAGCGCCTTAGATATCGAGGACAAAGCGATCATAATCCCCCCCCTTTTCCGCCAGGATGTCATGCAGCCGCGCCCAACCGGCCTCCAATCCGGCCTTGCGATCGGCTGTCCCTGCCTCGATGTCGCGCAAACTGGCGTAAAGCGGCTCTATTACAGCCAGCGCTTGCGCGGTTGCGGTGCGCCGGTTGGAATGGTAGCCGACAACCTTGCCGGCCTCGTCGCGGTCGGGGGTGACGTGTGCCAGCACCCAATAATGGTCGCCGTTCTTACAACGGTTGACCACATAGGCGAACACTTCGTTTCCCGCGCCGATCCGTTCCCATAGAAGCTTGAAGATGGTGCGTGGCATGTGCGGATGGCGAATCATGCTGTGCGGCTGACCCAGCAATTCCGATTCCGTGTACCCCGCCAAGCGGATGAAGACATCGTTGCAATAGGTGATCCGGCCGGTGGCGTCGGTCTTGCTGACGATGATCTCATCATCACCGAACGTCCGCGCGACACCGGTCAAAAGCTTGCTGGCAACCATCCCCTCCCCCTCGCCCCTGGATGATCGGGCATATATGCCCCGCAATATGCGTAATACCATGGTATCCCATGATCACAACCCAGCCGTATGCCGAAGCCGTTTTTGCCCCTACGGATCTTGATACTTATGTCCATGATTACATGTATTAATCCAACGCGTGGGTGGACATGCTACCTTCGTCGCGGTTTATCCTCACACTTCGCGGCACGGTCTTGAGATGGGCGTTTCCTTGCGTAAATGGACGATCTCCCTGCTGCTATGGTTTGCCTTGGCTTCCAACGCCTCTGCCGCGCCGAACCGCCCGGAACTGGTCGTCGGCCTGTCGCAATTTCCCACCGTGCTGCACCCCAGCATCGAATCGATGATCGTCAAGGCTTATGCCCTGGGCTTCGTGCACCGCCCCGTCACCGCCTATGATTCCGATTGGAAACTTGTGTGCCTGCTGTGCACCACCCTGCCCACCGTCGAGAACGGCCTGGCCAAGACGGAAGCCGACGGCGGCATGGCGGTGACCTTCGCCATCGAGCCCAACGCCCGTTGGGCGGACGGTCAGCCGGTGACCACCGACGACGTCCTGTTCAGTTGGGAAGTGGGCAAGCATCCGCAAAGCGGTGTCGCCAATGCCGGCATCTATCGCACCATCACCAAGATCGACGCGGCCGCCGACAAGAAAAGCTTCACCATCCACCTGGCCAAGGCCAGCGGCAGCTATAACGTGCTGACTGATTTCCGGGTGCTGCCCGCCCATGTGGAAAAGGCCGCCTTCGCCGAGCCGGCGGAGTACAGGAAGCGCAGCCTTTACATGGCCCAGCCCACCCATCCTGGGCTTTACAACGGCCCCTACCGGGTGGTCGAAGTGGCGACCGGCAGCCATGTGACGCTGGAACCCAATCCCCATTGGGCCGGCAAGCCGCCGGCCTTCGGCCGTATCGTGCTGAAGACCATCGAGAACACATCGGCCCTGCAGGCCGCCCTGCTGTCCGGGCAGGTGCACATGATCGCCGGCGAAATGGGCCTGCCCTTGGATCAGGCGGTGTCCTTGGCCAATCGCCTGCCACCGGGGCTGAAGGCCGAGTTCAAGCCCGGCCTGGTCTACGAACACCTGGATGTCAACCCGGCCCATCCAGCGCTGTCGGACGTCCGCGTCCGCCGCGCCATCCTGATGGGAATCGACCGCCGCGCCATCAGCCGCGAGATGTTCGGGGGCAAGCTGCCCTTGGCCGACAGCAGCATTTCGGCGCTGGAACCCATCTTCACCACCGCCGCCCGCCATTATGCCTACGACCCGCGTCGCGCCGCCGCCCTGTTGGACGAAGCCGGCTGGAAGCAGGCGGGGCCGGGGCCGCGCCGCAACGCCGCCGGCCAGCCGCTGGTCATCGAATTGGGCACCACTGCCGGCAACCATTCGCGCGAATTGCTGCAACAGGTGATCCAGGCGCAATTGCGCCAGATCGGCGTCGAGATCCGCCCCTTCACCGAGGTGTCGCGGTCGTTCTTCGCCGACAAGGTGACCAAGCGGGCCTTCACCGGCATGGTGCTGTATTCGTGGTTCGGCACGCCGGGCCAGGTGCCGCGCAGCACCCTGCATTCGGGCTTCATCCCCAAGCCCGAGAACAATTATTCCGGCCAGAATTTCACCGGCTATGCCAATCCCAAGATGGACGCGCTGATCGACGCGCTGGACGCCGAGTTGGACCCCGGCAAGCGGACGCGATTGTGGCACCAGTTCCAGGAACTTTACGCCGACGACCTGCCGGCGCTGCCGCTGTACTTCACCACCGCCACCTTCATCACCCCGGACTGGCTGAAGGGATTGCGCCCGACCGGCCACGACGCGCCGTCGTCATTGTGGGTGACCGACTGGTCCCGCGACCAAGGCGCCGCCGCTCAGCGGTGATTTTTCATCCAGCCGCCGAACCAGATCATCGCCCAGCCGCTGGCGACCACCGGCACGCCCAGGAACAACCCGCCGACCACCAGGCTTTGCGGTGGCAACAAGGGCGACAGCGGCGCCGCCAGGCCCAGCCATTGGATGGTGCCGACGACGACCGCCGCCAG
>JAIWOG010000126.1 GCA_020217035.1 Magnetospirillum sp.
CGTGGCCTATGGCCCGGAATTCGACTACGTGGTGGTGGAAGTGACCGCGGCCGCCGAGGACAGCCTGGCGCAAGTGGGCGAGCGTCTGGTGCTGGTCAAGGACCGCGCCGAGCAAGTCGCCGCCGATGCCAAGGCGACGTTCACCGTGCTGCACACCATCAAGGGCGAGCAACTGGCCGGCACCATCTGCCAGCATCCGCTGAAGAACCACGCGGACGCCAAGGGCGGCTACGACTTCGCCGTCCCGGCCTTGGCCGGCGACTTCGTCACCACCGACGCCGGCACCGGCTTCGTCCACATCGCGCCGGGCCATGGCGAGGACGACTTCCATCTGGGCCGCGCCAACAACATCACCGTGCCCGACACCGTGCAGCCCGACGGCACCTATTATCCGTCGGTGGCCATCTTCGCCGGGCAAAGCGTGCTGGCCCAGGGCAAGAACGGCAAGTATTACAGCCCGGTCGCCAAGCCGGTGATCGAGGCGATGAAAGCCTGCGGCAATTTGCTGGCCAGCGGCAAGATCGAGCATTCCTACCCCCATTCCTGGCGGTCGAAAGCGCCGTTGATCTTCCGCACCACGCCGCAATGGTTTGTGTCCATGGAAAGCCACGGCCTGCGCACCAAGGCGCTGGCCGCCATCGAGGCGACGCGTTTCGTCCCCGCCCAGGGCAAGAACCGCATCGGCGCCATGATCGAGACCCGCCCCGATTGGTGCCTGTCGCGCCAACGGGCCTGGGGTGTGCCGATCACCGTCTTCGTCGACAAGCGCGACGGCCAGCCGCTGCGCGACCCTGACGTCATGGCCCGCATCGTGAGCGCCTTCGAGAAAGAAGGCTCCGACGCCTGGTACACCAGTCCGGCCAGCCGTTTCCTGGGCAACGACCGCAATCCCGACGATTACGAACAGATCTTCGACGTGCTCGACGTGTGGTTCGATTCGGGGTCCACCCACGCCTTCGTGCTGGAAGACGGCGAATGGGGCGACACCATCTGGCCGGCCAGCCTGTATCTGGAAGGCTCCGACCAGCATCGCGGCTGGTTCCATTCGTCGCTGCTGGAATCCTGCGGCACCCGTGGCCGCGCACCTTACGAGGCGGTGCTGACCCACGGCTTCGTGCTGGACGAGGACGGCCGCAAGATGTCCAAGTCCCTGGGCAACGTGGTCTCGCCCCAGGACGTGGTGGGAACCCAAGGCGCCGACATCCTGCGCCTGTGGGTGGTCGGTTCCGATTATTCCGACGATTTGCGCATCGGCCCGGAAATCCTGAAGACCCAGGTGGACGTCTATCGCCGCCTGCGCAACACGCTGCGTTACCTGCTGGGCGCCGTGGACGGCCTGAGCGAAGCGGAAAAGCTGCCGGTGGCGGAAATGCCGGAACTGGAACGCTGGGTGCTGCACCGCCTGACCGAGATCGATGCCGGCCTGCGTCAGGCCTGCGACGACTTCTCGTTCCACGGCTGGTTCAACGAATTGCACAATTTCTGCGCCGTCGACCTGTCGGCGTTCTATTTCGACATCAGGAAGGACGCGCTTTACTGCGACAGCGCCGACAGCCTGCGCCGCCGCGCGGCCCGCACGGTGATGGACATCCTGCTGGATGCCCTTTGCAAGTGGCTGGCGCCGTTTGCCTGCTTCACCGCCGAGGAAGCCTGGCTGGCCCGTCATCCGTCGGAAGACGATTCGGTGCATCTGAAGACTTTTCCGGTGATCCCCGCTGAATGGCGGGACGAAGCCCTGGCGACCAAATGGGGCAAGGTGCGCGCGGTGCGCCGCGTCGTCACCGGCGCCCTGGAAGGCGAACGCGTCGCCAAGCGCATCGGCTCCAGCCTGCAAGCCAGCCCGACGCTTTACGTCGATGCCGAGGCGGCCCAAGCCATCGACGGCCTGGACATGGCGGAAATCTGCATCACCTCGGGCCTGTTGGTGGCGCAAGGCGCCGCCCCCGAAGGCGCCTTCGCCCTGGCCGACGTGCCCGGCATCTTCGTGGTGCCGGAGACCGCCCTTGGCGAGAAGTGCCAGCGCTGCTGGAAAGTGCTGCCGGAAGTCGGCGCCCACGCCCATGACGGTGTGTGCGGCCGCTGCTCCGACGCCGTGGCCAAGCAGGGCTGACATCCATGCGCAAATTGGCCCTGATCCTTGCCGCCCTCCTGGTCGTCCTGGACCAGTTGACCAAGTGGCTGGTCGTCGAGACGGTGATGCGGCCGCAAGGCGTGACCGAGACGCCGTTCTTCACGCCGACCACCATCGAGGTGACGCCGTTCTTCAACCTGGTGATGACCTGGAACCGCGGCGTGTCCTTCGGTATCTTCAACGACCATGGCGAATGGAACGCGCTGGCCCTGTCGGTGTTGTCGCTGGTCATCGTCGTGGTTTTGCTGGTGTGGATGAAGAAGGCCGAAGGCCGTCTGGTGCCGCTGGCCCTGGGGGCCATCATCGGCGGCGCCTTGGGCAACGTGGTGGACCGGGTGCGCTGGGGGGCGGTGGCCGACTTCCTGGACGTGCACGCCCTGGGCTGGCATTGGCCCGCCTTCAATTTGGCCGATTCGGCCATTACCATCGGCGCCATCCTGCTGGTGTTGGATTCCTTGTTAAGCCGCCCGAACTCGGATAAGAATTGAGCCCATGATGCGCATGACCTTCCATCCCCGTTCGCTTTGCGTCGCGGCCTTGCTGCTGGCGGCGCCCCTGGCCCTGTCCGGCTGCACCGAAGCCAAGCGGGCGCTTGGATATGACAAGTCGCCGCCCGACGAGTTCCAGGTGGTGTCTCGCGCCCCCTTGGCCTTGCCGCCCGACTTCACCCTGCGGCCGCCGACCCCGGGCGCCGAGCGCCCGCAGGAAGGCAACGTGCGCGAACAGGCCCGCCGCGTGCTGACCGGCAATCCTCGCGCCAACACCCCCATTTCCACCCAGGGCCGCACCCAGGGCGACGTCGCCCTGTTGAAGAAGGCCGGGGCTGAACAGATCAACCCGGAAATCCGCATGCTGGTGAACAAGGAAACCCAGCAACTGGCCGACGCCGACAAGTCGTTCACCGACAAGCTGGTGTTCTGGCGCAAGGCGGAAGGGGCCGGATACGGCGAACAACTGGATGCCGCCAAGGAAGCGCAGCGTCTGCGCGAAAACCAGGCATTGGGCAACACCTTGACCACCGGCGACACCCCGCGCATCGAACGCCGGCGCAAGGGCGTGCTGGAAGGCATCTGGTAACAAAATCAACATATTGCTGTTTACCAACCCCCGGGGGTCGTCCTCCGGGGGTTTTTGTTTGCGGTCACTGGCCCAAATCTTGCTTTTCACCTTGGTGACAGCGGCCGCCATGCCCATCTGTCTTAAAAGCGACACACAACGAGGTTCCCCATAGCCCATACCCCGAAGGAGAAATGCCATGCCCGTCACCGCCCTGGTCGTCGCCTGCGTCGGCCCCATGTGCGCCTATTCCGCGCCTGCCATCTCCTTCGACAACGTCGCCCAATGCGAACGCGCCGCCCCGGCCATCGCCGGGCTCAGCCGCGCTTCCATGACCGGGTCACTGTGGGAACCCTCGACGCGGGGCGAGCGCACCGCCTTTCAATGCATCGATTCCACCACCGGCAAGGTGTTGCTGAGCTTCGACAGCGACGAAGCCGCACATTACAAATTGATCAGGGATTGAACGCTGTCTTGCCGGTTCCTTGCCCGGGGCCTATATCCCCAGGGCACGAAGCCAGCGAGACGGAGAATTCATGCGCGGTTTGCGGGTTTGGGCGGCGTCGGCCGTCCTGTTCAGCGTCATCGCCCTGCCGGCCACGGCCCAGGTGTTCAACCCTGTCACCAAGACCCTGGATAACGGGCTGCAGGTGGTGGTGGTGGAAAACCACCGCGCCCCCATCGTCAGCCACATGGTGTGGTACAGGGTGGGCGCCGCCGACGAAAATCCTGGCAAGTCGGGAATCGCCCATTTCCTGGAACATCTGATGTTCAAGGGCACGTCCGAGGTGCCGCCGGGCGAGTTCTCGAAGATCGTCGCCAAGAACGGCGGCCGCGACAACGCCTTCACCTCGTCCGACTACACCGCCTATTTCCAGAACATCGCCGCCGACCGCCTGGAACTGGTGATGAAGATGGAAGCCGACCGCATGCGCAATTTGACGCTGGCGGAATCGGACGTCACATCCGAGCTGGAAGTGGTCAAGGAAGAACGCCGGTCGCGCACCGACAACGACCCCGCCGCGCTTTTGCATGAACGCCTGGAAGCCGCCCTTTACCTGAACCATCCCTATCGCCGCCCGATCATCGGCTGGCCGGACGAAATCGCCGGGCTGACCCGTGCCGACGCCCTGGCCTTCTACAAGCGCTGGTACGCCCCCAACAACGCCATCCTGGTGGTCGCCGGCGCCGTCGACCCGGCCAAGGTGATCGACCTGGCCGAACGCTATTACGGCCCGCTGAAGCCCGAGGACATCCCCGCCCGCATCCGGGCCGAGGAACCGCCGCAAGTGGGGGCACGCCAGGTGACCTTGCGCGATTCCCGCGTCAAGCAACCCAGTTGGACCCGTCTTTACCAGGCGCCCAGTTATCATTCCGCCGCCGACAAGACCCAACCCTTGGCCCTGGACGTGCTGTCGGAAGTGCTGTCGGGCGGCGCCACCAGCCGGCTTTACAAATCCTTGGTGGTGGACCAGGGCCTGGCTGCCTCGGCCGGCGCCTCCTATGACGGCGGCGCCTTGGACGCCACCAGCTTCGCCTTTTACGCCAGTCCGCGCCCCGGCGTGGCCATGGAGAAGCTGCAAGCCGCCATGGAAGCCGAGATCGCCCGCATCAAAAAGGACGGCATCAGCGAGGACGAGGTGCGCCGCGCCAAGACCCGGCTGAAGGCCGAAGTGGTCTATGCCCGCGATTCGTTGCACACCGCCGCCCAGGTTCTGGGCCAGGCGCTGACCACCGGGCAGACCGTCGCCGACGTGGAAGACTGGCCCAACCGGATCAACGCCATCACCGCCCTACAGGTGAACGCCGCCGCCCGCGCCGTGCTGAACGACGATGCCTCGGTCACCGGCCTGCTGCTGCCCGCCGCCCAAGAGGTCCGCAAATGATCAAGAAGCTTGTCGTCGCTCTGCTGGTCCTGCTGCCGGTTCCCGCCCTGGCGGTGAACGTGGAAAAGGTGGTCAGCCCCGGCGGAATCGAGGCATGGCTGGTCCAGGACCACGCCAATCCCATCATCGCCATGGAGGTGGCCTTCGCCGGCGGCGCCTCGGTCGAGGCCAAGCCGGGTCTGGCCAACATGATGGCCAGCCTGATGGACGAAGGCGCCGGCCCCTATGATTCCCAGGCATTCCAGGGCCGGCTGGAAGATTTGTCCATCGGCCTGTCCTTCCGTGCCGGCCGCGACCAATTGGGCGGCTCGCTGAAGACACTGACCGAAAACCGCGACGCCGCCTTCGAGATGTTCCGTCTGGCGCTGACCCAGCCGCGCTTCGACAAGGAACCGGTGGAACGCATCCGCGCCCAAATCCTGGCCGGGCTGACCCGCGAGTTGCAGAACCCCAACGCGGTGGCGCAACGGGCGTGGAGCCAGGCAGCCTTTGGCGAGCATGCCTATGGCCGCCCCACCAGCGGCACCCTGGACAGCGTCAAGGCCATCAAAACCGCCGAGTTGAAAGCCCACGCCAGATCCTGGCTGTCGCGCCAGGACCTGATCGTCGGCGTGGTCGGCGACATCACCCCCGAACAACTGGCGCCATTGCTGGACAAGACCTTCGGGGCGCTGCCCGCCGCCCATCCGCCGATCAAGGTGGCCGACATCCGGATCGCCACCGGCAAGGTTCTGGTGGAAAACCGCCCCATCCCGCAAAGCGTCGCGGTGTTCGGCCTGCCCGGCATCAAGCGCGACGACCCGGATTGGTACGCAGCCTATGTGATGAACTACATCCTGGGCGGCGGCGGCTTTTCCTCGCGCCTGACCGAGGAAGTGCGCGAAAAGCGCGGCCTGGCCTATTCGGTCTATTCCTACCTGATGCCGCTGGACCATGCCGGCATCGTCATCGGCGGCGTCGCCACCCAGAACGCCAAGATCAAGCAATCCCTTGACCTGATCGCCCAGGAACTGACCCGCATGGCGGAAACCGGCCCCGACCAGACCGAACTGGCCGACGCCAAGACCTATCTGACCGGCTCGTTCCCGCTGTCGCTCGACTCCACCACCGCCATCGCCGGCCTGCTGGTCAGCATGCAAGCCAACGACCTGGGCATCGATTATTTGGAAAAGCGCAATGCCCTGATCGAGGCCGTCAGCATCGATCAGGTGAAAGCTGCCGCCAAGCGCCTGCTGGACCCGCAAAAGCTGGTGGTGGTGGTGGTCGGCCAGCCGCAAGGGGTGACCGCCACGCATTGACCAGCTTGCCACCCAAGCCAAAAAGAATATATCCTTTAGTTGGAGGGATGGGACAAGGCCAAGCTTATGGGCATATGGAAGGTCATTCCCGGCGTCCTGTTGGTGGCGTTCAACCTGACGCTGTACCTTCTGCTTGACCGTCAGCACCGCAACATCGTCGCCGAGACCCGGATCAAGGCCGAAAGCGTGGCGGTTCTGCTGGAAGTGGCGGTCAGCGAGTTCATCGAGGGCACCCAACGCACCCTGACCGGCCTGACCCATCTGGTCATGGCGAGCGGCGTCATGGACAACAAGGCCGAAGAAGAACGGGTGCGCTTTTTCATGGCTGAACGCCGCAGGGCGTCGCCCAGCCTGACCGCCATCCTGGCCTTCGACACCCAAGGCAACCTGCGCCTGCATTCTGAAGACGCCAGCTTCGCAAGCACCAACGTCGCCGACCGTCCCTATTTCCAATATCACCAACACACACCCGACCTTTCCCCCTTGCTGGGACCGGCCTTAAGAAACCGCAGCAGCGGCGCCTGGGTGGTTCCCATCAGCCAGCGCATCGAGAGCGAAGACGGCCGCTTCGCCGGAGTGATGGTGACGGGGCTGTCGCCCAAGCATTTCGTCGGATTGTTCGAATCCCTGGCGTCGTCCGACTATCTGGTGATCACCATGCGTCACGCGGACGGGTCGGTGCTGGCCAGCTTCCCCAGCCTGACCACCGCCGAGAATATCCCAGCCCCGGTCATGGGTGAGAACGCGGTTGTCGTCCGCCGTCATTCGTCACGCTATCCGCTGGTCATCGAAGTCGGCGCCGACCTGGACAAACGCTTGTCCGATTGGCGCCACGACCGCGACATGTCCGTCATCTTGGCCTTGGCCGGCAGCTTGGTGATCGTTGTCGGCGCTGGCTTGCTGAACCAGGCCGCCTCGCGCCGGCGACAATTCGTCGACGACTTGGCTCAGGCCAACACCCTGCTGGAACAAAGGGTCGAGGAACGCACCAAGGAACTGAAATCCGCCTTCAACCGCCTGAACGGTTTTCTGGGCGTCGCCCGCGACGCCGTCGTCATCATCGACAAGATCGGCACCATCGAGGAATTCAACCCGGCGGCAGAGGCCATGTTCGGCTATGCCGCGCCGGAAGTGGTGGGCAAAAGCATCAATATGCTGATGCCGGAAAGCTACGCCGCGTCACATGACCGCTACATCGCCCATTCCCAGGCCAGCCAAGCGGCCCACAAGGTCGGCGGCGGCCGGGAAATGGTCGGACGGCGCAAGGATGGCAGCGAGTTCCCCATCGAACTGACCGTCGGCACCCATCGCGATGGCGAGGCGTTTTCCCATGTCGGGGTGATCCGCGACATCAGCGAACGCAAGCAGGCCGAGGCCAAGCTGACCTTGCTGGCGACCACCGACGGGTTGACCGGATTGCTGAACCGTCGGGCCTTCATGGAGCAAGCCACAAGGCGCTTGGCCGATACCACCGGCCAGCCGGCGGCAGTGATGATGATCGACGCAGACCATTTCAAGCGGATCAACGACACCTACGGCCACGACGCCGGTGACCGGGTGTTGCGCCATCTGGCCGACATCCTGCGCGATTGTGCCCGCGCCCCGGATTTGGTCGGCCGACTGGGGGGCGAGGAATTCGCTTTCTTGCTGCCGCAAGCCCCCGGCGACAGCGCCACGCGGGTCGCCGAACAAATCCTGGAACGCGTCCGCGCCTGCGTGGTGCCGCTGGAAAAGGGCGACAGCCTGACCTTCCGCGTCAGCATCGGCATGGTCAGCGGCGCCCCCGCCATGGGCATCGACGAATTCCTGTCGCGGGCCGACAAGGCCCTGTACCAAGCCAAGAGCGAAGGACGCGACCGCGTCGTCCGCCTGGACGGTCAGGACACGCCGATCTGAAATCGGTCAGAAATCCAACAAATCCTTGATCGCCGCCACGCCCGCCTTGGCGCAGATGTCGTCGGCTTCGCCGCCCGGTGCGCCAGACACGCCGATGCCAGCGACCAGGGCGCCGGCGGCTTCGATCTTGATGCCGCCGCCCAGGATGGTGGCGCCCGGCACGTCGCGCAGGCCCGATTGCGGCATGCCGGGGCCGGTCAATTTCACCAGTTCCGTGGTGTCGGTGCGGAAGCTGACCGCCGTCCACGCCTTGCCGGTGGCGACCGGCACGGTATGTGGGCCGGCATAGCGGTCGCGCAGCATCACCTGGGTGTTGCCGCCACGGTCGACAACGGCGACGGCCGCCTGCCAGCCGTTCTTGCGGCAGGTGTCCAGCGCCGCCTGCGCGGCCTTCAATGCCGCTTCCGGGGTCAGCATGGTTTGGTCGAAGGTGCCCTCGGCGGCGAAGGCGGGTGCTGTGGCCAGCAGGGCCGCCAGGATCAGCGAAATGTTACGCATGAAAGCCTCCGTTCAGCAGGTGGCGGGCAGCTTGCGATAAATCTGCGACAACTCGCCCCAGAACAGGTCGTCGCCGCCATAGCCGACGACCCGGCCGACTTCACGGCCGCAGGCGACGGCGACGAAGGTGGGGGCATAACGCAATTGCTTCAGGATCCGCAGGTCGGCGGGCATGTTTTCCATGCGCACCACGCGCAGCGGCAGACGCTTGCCTTCCTCGGTCTTCGGATAGATGGGACCGATCTCGCGGTGCCATTTGGCGCACCAGGCGCAGCCCCGCGTCTCCACCATCACCAATTCGCCGGCACGGGAAGGAACGGCCCCGGTCGCCAGGACCAGGGCCGCGACGAGTGCCGCCAGGGATGGCCGCAGACGCAAGGCTTCAGGCCTTGCGCTTGATCTGGAAGGTGTAAACGCCGCCGGCCACGCCGGTGGACACCAGCTCGTTGCCGGTCTGCTTGCAGAAGGCTTCCATGTCCTTGACCGAGCCGGGATCGGTGGCGTGCACTTCCAGCACGGCATCCACCGCGATGTCCTTGATGGCTTTCTTGGTGCGCAGGATGGGCAGCGGGCAGTTCAAACCCTTGACGTCGAGAACCGTGCTCATATTCGTGACCTCTCCTAGATGTTATCCCCGGCGGACCGCTTTAATGGCCGAGATTGATATATTTCAGGCAAACCACCCGCAAGCACGACGCCAGGTTCTTGTCGTTGGTGACCAGGCAATGGTCGTGGATGCGGGCGATGAGGGCGCTTGCGGCGACGCCCTCGTCCCTGGCCATTTCATCCAACACCGTCCAGAACGCCCGTTCAAGACGGATGGTGGTGGAATGGCCATGGATTCTGACCGAGCGCTTTTCCGGGACGAAGGCCCGCGCCTGCTCGGGATTGCACAGCCCGAACAGACGCGCCAGCGGCCCGTCACCAAGCTCGGGGACCGGCCCCGGTTCTAGATGAACAGGTTGATGTCGCACTGGGTGGCCGTCTCGATATAGGTGGCGGCGCCGGCATATTCGATGCCGTCGATCATGTCCTTTTGGTCGTATTCGAAAAGATCCATGGTCATCTGGCAGGCGATCATGCGCACCCCGCATTCCTTGGCGGCGTCGCGCAAATCCTCGATCGAGGCCACGCCCTTCTTCTTGATCAGGTCCTTCATCATGGCGGTGGCCATGGCGTCCATGCCGGGCAGCGCCCCCACCAGGTTGGGCATGGCCATGTGGCCGCCCATCATG
>JAIWOG010000127.1 GCA_020217035.1 Magnetospirillum sp.
GGCATCTCCATGGCGGCGTTGCCCAAGGTGGTGACCTTCAAATCCAGCTTCTTCTTCAGAAGCGTCAGGCCGTAGAAGGTGAAGAACAGGGTGACGTCCAGATCCATGGCCGCCGCCGTGGTGGCCAGGATGAAGGGCGGATAAGCCCAGTCGAGCGAACCCTTGGTGACGATGATGGACATCGACTTGCCGTTGTCGGCCATATGATACCTCCCATGGTTTGCATTATAGTTTTCTAATGTGCAAACCACCCTAAGACGTCTCCGGCCCCCTGGTGGTAGTAGCCGGTACCTACATCCCTGTTGTCGACGGTGGCCCCGCCTTTTTGCTGCACCTTCGGCCCCGACCGGGTAAAAAGCGACACACTTGTGCGACGGCCGAAGACGGTGCTAATTTAGAATGAACAAATATATACGAGGAACCCCACGCCCGCCAAGACTCAAACTGGTATGGGTACAACAAGGGGAACCCGCGACGGGAGGAACAACGTGAGCGAACTACCCATCTCGACCATCGTCGGTGGGGCCGCCTTCGTGGCCGGCCTGATCTTCGGGGCCACCGCCCAGCGTACCAATTTCTGCACCATGGGGGCGCTGTCGGACATCGTCTTCATGGGCGACTGGCGCCGTTTCCGCGCCTGGATGCTGGCGCTGGCCGTCGGCATGATCGGCAGCCAGGCCCTGCACCACGCCGGCATGGTCGACTTGGGCAAAAGCATCTATCTGTCCGGTCCGCTGGCCTGGGCCGGCGCCATCATCGGCGGCTTGCTGTTCGGCTTCGGCATGACCCTGGCCGGCGGCTGCGGCAACAAGACCCTGGTGCGCATCGGCGGCGGCAATCTGAAGTCGCTGGTCACCTTCCTGGTGGTCGGCTTGTTCGCCTATATGACGCTGAAGGGCTTGATCGGCCTGGGCCGCGTGCAGCTCGAGGCCGTGACCAACGTCGCCATCGCCGGCAAGGCCGCCAACCAGGGCATCCCCGCCCTGCTGGCCGCGCTCGGCCTGCCCGAGACCGTCGCCCGCTGGCTGGTGGTGGCGGCGGTCGCCGGCGGCCTGCTGGTGTTCTGCTTCAAGGACGCCGATTTCCGCGCCGCCCCCCACGACATCGCGGGCGGCCTGATCATCGGCCTGATGGTGCCGGCCGGCTGGTGGATCACCGGGGTGTTGGGGGCCGACGACTTCGACCCCACGCCCTTGTCCAGCTTCACCTTCGTTGCCCCCATCGGCGACACCATGATGTATCTGATGACGTTTACCGGCTCGACCATCAATTTCGGCATCGCCGCCGTCGGCGGCGTCATCGCCGGCTCGTTCCTGTCGTCGGCCGTGGGAAAAAGCTTCCACCTGGAAGCCTTTTCCGACACCGCCGACATGGGCCGCCACCTGATCGGCGCCGCCATGATGGGCACGGGCGGCGTCATGGCCATGGGTTGCACCATCGGCCAGGGGCTGACCGGCATCTCGACCCTTTCGGCCACCTCGGTCTTCGCGCTCGTCGCCATCCTGTTCGGTGGCATCTGGGGCTTGAAGTACATGGAGGAAGGCAGCGTCGGCGCCGCCTTGAAGGCGGTCCTGTCGCGCGGTTGAGCGGCTAATACCATATCCCGCTGATCGTAAGCGATCAGCGGCGCCCTCAAACGGCGGGCGCATCCCTCCGGCATGCTTGCCTGCCGCGGCATAAGCCGCGCGGCGCTTTGCGCCTAACCAAACCCCGATGAGTCGAACTCACCGGGATTTGGTACAACCCGTCCGGCTGGGGGCTTCCCCCCGGCCGGCGCGGGTCAGGAAACGCTGACATTGCTGTTCGCGGTCATAGCCCAGCAACGTGCCCAGGATGAAATCCTGTTCCGCTGTCAGCAAATTCAGCGGCCCGGTGACGATGGTGCGTACCACCGCCACGCAATGGGGTTGGCCGAAGAACATGTTGACCTTGGCGTCGCTGACCACGTGGCGGAAGAATTCGACCGCTTCCTTGGTCAGGCGCTTTTCCACCAACTCGGCCTCGGCGGTGCTCATGGTCAGCAGGAACAGGCCGCGCACGCCTTTCTTCAATTCATAAAGGTATTGCGGCAGGAAGCCGGCCATGGGGGGCTTCATGGCAAGGCTCCGATCCAGGCTTCGATGCGGTCGTCGGTCAGGCCGGGCTGGTTGTCCTCGTCCAGCAGCAGGCCGACGAAACGGCCGTCGCGCAAAGCCGCCGAGTAGGAAAAATCATAGCCTTCCGGTTCGGTGAAGCCGACGACCCGGGCGCCCTTGGCGACGACGCGGTCATAAAGGATGCCCACCGCGTCGCAGAAGCATTCCGGATAGGTCATCTGGTCGCCCATACCGAAAATAGCCACGTGCTTGCCGTCCAGCTTGGCGTTGTCCAGCACCGCCATGTGGTCTTCCCAATCCGATTGCAGGTCCCCGCAGCCATAGGTGGGCGAGCCCAGGATCAGCAAATGCGCCGCCTCCAGGTCGTCGGTCCTGGCCTTCTTGATGTCCAACGCCTTGCCGTTCAGCGTCTTGGCGATGCGGTTGGCGATACCGCGAGTGCATCCTTGGTCGGATCCGTAAACCACCATCACGCTCATCACCTTGATCCTCGCGCGTCATTCCACACCCTGAATAAGTATCGCAAGTGCGACGCATTCGCAATATAAACCCTCTCTGTTTGTGTGCATGAGGTGCGGCAGCAAGCCGGTGCCTGCGGCCGCCCTGTTCCGAAATGGCTTCAGTTCACCTTGAAGCCGTGTTTGACGAAAATCCCCTTGGCCCCCGGACTGCGGACAAAATCCAGCAACGCCTTGGCCGCCGGGCTTTCCTTGCCGGCGACCAGGGCGAAGGGATAGACGATGGGGTCGTGCAGGGTGTCGGGGAAGACGCCGACCACCTTGACCTTCTTCGACACCGCCGCGTCGGTGGCGTAGACGACGCCATAGGGCACCTCGCCGCGCTCGACGAAGGCCAGGGCGGCACGAACCGAATCGGTGCTGGCGATCTTGGGCCGTACCGCGTCCCACTGCCCCGAACGCTGCATGGCTTGCTTGAAATATAGCCCGACAGGAACCGAATCGGGATTGCCGGTGGCGATCCGGCCTGTCCCGGCCAAGGCGGCGATGTCGGTCTTGGGGCCGATTTCGACCCTGGTTGTGGGCGCATCAACCGGAGCGACCAGGACCAGGGTATTCCCCAGCAGATTGAAGCGTGTGTCGGCGTTGACCAACTTCTGGCCCACCAGATAATCCATCCATTTCAGATCGGCCGAGGCGAAAACATGGGCGGGAGCGCCCTGTTCGACCTGCTTGGCCAATGCCGAAGACGCCGCATAGGACGGTTTCAGCGTGTGCCCGGTCTGGGCGGCGAAGGCGGCGCCCACTTCGTTCAGGGCATTGGTCAAGGACGCGGCGGCGAACACCACCACTTCCTCGGCGCGGACGGTGGCGGCGGACAGGCCGAGGGCCAGGGCGGCAACGGCCGCGACAAAACGTTTCTGCATGCGGAACTCCCGAAGGATCGAGGGCGACGGCGGCTATCCTTGACGTTATGTAGTCATACAACATAACGTCAAGGATAATGTGTGCGCCAAGGCGGACGCCCACACCAATCGGCCCCGGCACAAGGGCGGTTTTTGGTGGCGTCCATCCGTTCGCCGCAATATACAAAACCTATATCACGCGGCCGACGAGGACGAGATGACACAGGGAAAGGTCGAGGCGGTGCTGGCCCTGCGGCGCGAAGGCCGCCCCAGCGTCGGGCGCGACCGCATCGACTTGCTGGAAGCGGTGGGCACCCACGGCAGCATCAGCAAGGCGGCCAAGGCGGTGGGGTTGTCCTACAAGGCGGCCTGGGACGCGCTGAACGCCGTCAACAACCTGTTGCCGCGCCCCGCCGTGCTGGGTCAGACCGGCGGTCGCCAAGGGGGCGGCGCCGTCGTCACCGAGGACGGCCTGGCGCTGATCGCCAGTTTCCGCCTGATGGAGCGGCGCCTGGAAAAAGTCGCCCAGATGCTGGCCGGCGACGAAGACAGCGATTCCTTTTCCTTGCTGTGGAGCCTGGGCATGAAGACCACCGCCCGCAACGCCTTTCGCTGCACCGTCACCGAGATCCGCCACGGTTCGGTGAATTGCGAGGTGATCATGCGGCTGTCGCCGCAAAACGAGCTGACCGCCATCGTCACCGAGGAAAGCGTCGCCGATTTGGGCATCGTCGTGGGCCGTGAAGTCACCGCCCTGGTCAAGTCGTCCTTCGTCATGCTGTCCCCGGGCAGCGAGAAGCCCAAGGTGTCGGCCCGCAACAAGATCGCCGGCACCGTCAGCCGCCGCGATGACGGCGCCGTCAGCACCGAAATCGCCGTCGACATCGGCGACGGCAAGACCCTGATCGCCGTGGTCACCCTGGATTCGGCCCGCGAAATGGATTTGAAGGCTGGCGCCCCGGTGGTCGCCTTCTTCAAGTCCTCGCACGTCATCCTGGCGGTGGACTGAACAAGCGCACGCCGTCCAGCAGCAACAAGCCCTGGCCGTCCCGCTCCACCACCATGGCAGCCAAGGCGGGCAAGGTGGTGCGGGCAGCCACCAGCGGCGGCAACAGCCGCACGTCACCGGCCGCCACCTGATCCAGCGTCACCGGCTCGGCCACCTCCAGGCAGACGCAGCGCCCTTGCCCAAGGTCCAGGGTCAGCCAGCGCCGAGAACCGGCTGGCGCGGACAGGCGCAACAAGTCTTCGATTCTGTGCGACTGGGGTTGCGGGGACAAGTGCATGGCGCGGACCCGCCGTGCCTCGACGGCGAAGGTATGGCCGGCGGCCGAGAACCGCACCACGTTCAGCCGGGCGCCGTCATCTGGCGCGTGCATGGCTTACAGCGCCCCGGCACGGTAATCCGCCAGCAGGCGGTCCATGTCCAACAGGGTGACCATGTGGCCGTGAAAGGCGACGATGCCCAGCACCAGCGGACGCAGATGGTCGGGAATGGTGTGCGGCGGCGCCTGGATCAGGCTTTGTGGTACGTCCATCACCTCTTCCACCGAATCCACCCGCAGCCCGCTGCGCAGATCGGCCCCCTGCCCCAGCAAAACGCGTGAGCCGGCGGCCGGCGCGGCCGGCGGATAACGCAGCACCGAACGCAGCGACAATACCGATTCGATATCGCCGCGCACGTTGATCACCCCTTCCAGCGACGGCGGGCAGCCGGGCAGGAAATAGACCGGACAATCGGACAGCACTTCCTTGACCCTGTCGCCGTGAAAGGCGAACCAGTCGCCGTTCAGGACGAACACCACCAGCTTCACCAGCGGCTCGTCCACGTTGACCACCGGTCCGGCGGCGCCGCGGCGGATGGCCAAAACCTGGTCCAGGGTCAAGTCGTCGCCGTTCTCGTTCTCGGTCATTGCGCCACCTGCACCTGGTTGCGGCCGGATTTCTTGGCCCGGTACAGCGCCTGGTCGGCGCTTTCGCGGATCTGGTCGGCCTGGACGAAAGCGGGAAAGCCGGCGATGCCGGCGCTGAAGCTGCACGAGAAGTCGCGGTCGCCGGCGGAAAAGCGCACCTTGGCGAAATCGGCGCGCAAATTATCGATGATGGTCCGCGCTTCCTCGATGCCCACGTCTTGCAAGATGACGGCGAATTCCTCGCCGCCATAGCGGCCCACCATGTCGGAATGGCGCAGACGCTGTTGCAGCAAGCGGGCCAGGGCCACCAGCACCTGGTCGCCGGCCGGGTGGCCGTGGGTGTCGTTGACCGACTTGAAATGATCGACGTCGATCATGGCGAAACACAATTTTCCGCCCTCGCGCTTGACCCCGGCCAAGGCGGTGTCGAGGAATTGCGACATGAAGGTGTGGTTGAACAACCCGGTCAGGCTGTCGCGCACCATCAACGACCTCAGCGTGCGCATGCGCTCGGCGCGGATGGCCACCGCGCTGATCAGATCCTCGGGCTGGATGGGCTTGGTCAGGAAGCCCTCGGCGCCGACGCGCAGCGCCGAGACCTGCTTGACCTTGTTGGTCTCGCTGGACAGGAAGACGATGGGCAGGCTGATGAATTCCGGCACCTGGCGGATCAGCCGCGACAGGTCGCGGCCGGTGCAGGTGGGCATGTACATGTCCATCAGCACCAGATCGGGCTTGAACTCGGCCAGCACGTCCAGGATCGAGGACGGTTCGTGCAGCAGGCGGGTGGTCATGCCCACCTGTTCCAGGATGAAGCTGTGATAGGCGGCCACTTCCGGCTCGTCGTCCACCACCAGCACGCGGAACGGTTCGGGTTCCTGGCCCAAGGTCAGGGAATCCAGGACTTCCACCAGTTCGATGGCCTTCACCGGCTTGGTGAAATACGCCTCGCCACCGGCCTGGACGGCGCGCAGGCGCGGCTCGAAGTCGCGGCGCGAGGACACGAACACCACCGGCGGCGGCGCCCGCATCTCGCGCTGCAGGTTGGCCACCACGTCGGTGCCGTTGACGCCGCCGGGGAACACGATGTCCATCACCACCGCGTCGGGCGGCGCCACCAGCAGCGCCGAGCGCATGCTGTCGGGATTGGTGAAGATGTTGACCGCGTAACCGAAGCACGACAATTGCGCCGACAAGGTTTCGGCCTGCAATTCGTCGTCGTCGCAGATGAACACCCGCTTGCCGGCCTTCTGCTGGGCGGTCGCCGACAAGGCGAAGCTGGGGGCCTCGGCTGTGGCTTCGTCCTGGTCGCGGGCCAGTTTCAGCAATTCCTCCAGCCGCAGGATGCGGGCCTCGAGCCCGGGCAGCATGCCGGCCAGTTCCGCCCCGCGTCCCCCCGCTTCCAGCCCCTGCAACTGCAGCAGCAACTGCTCGCCGCCGGCCCCCTCGGCGCTGATTTCCATCAGGCCGAACGAAGCGCCTGTGCCCTTGATGGAATGGAAGGTGCGGTAAAGGTCGTCGAGCGTCGCCGAATCCGATGGCGCCCTGACCAGTTGGTCGCACAGCCGCCGGGCCTCGGACAAGGTGCCGGGCAGCTTGTCCAGGAAGGTGCGGCGCAGTTGCTTGACCTTTTCACGCAGCGAGGGCGAGCGGTTTTCCATCGGGTCGTTCCTTGCCGTTTCAGCTCCGGCGGGCCATGACGCCGTCGATGGCGGCGATCAACGCGGTGTCCAGGGTGAAATCCTTGGTCAGGCAATCGTCCAGCCGCGGTTCCTGGGCCTTCAGCGGGCCGGGTTCGTCGCCGGTCAGCAGGATGAAGGGGATGTCCAGGCCCTGCTCGCGCAGGTCGCGGAACAGGTCGATGCCGCTGACCATGGGCATGTTCATGTCCGACACGATCAACGCCACGTCGGGGTTGTCGTTCAGCTTTTCCATGGCCTCGATACCGTTTTCGGCCATCACCACGGCGTGACCCGCATCTTCCAGCACGGCGCCTGTCATCTCGCCGGCCATGGCGTCGTCGTCGACCACCAGAATCTTCATCGCCTTGATCCTTTACCCCAACAGACTCTTCAACGTGTCGACCAGGTTGGACTGGTCGAAGTCGCCCTTGACGATATAGGCGTCGGCCCCCACCTGGATGCCGCGCCGCTTGTCCTCCTCCTTCTCGCGGGAGGTGATGATGATGATGGGAACGTGGGCGTAGGCTTCTTCCTTGCGCAACGCGGCGGTCAGCGTGAAGCCGTCCATGTTGGGCATTTCCACGTCGGTCAGCACCGCGTCGAACTCGCTGCTCCGGGCCTTGGCCAGGCCGTCCAGCCCATCCTCGGCCAGGGTGACCTGATAGCCGTGGGCTTCCAGGACGTCCTTCTCGATCTCGCGGGTGTTGAGCGAATCGTCCACCACCAGCACCCGGACACGGGCGCCGGACACGGCTTCCGACGGGCCCGCGACGCCGCGCTGGCGACGGGCGGCGTCCAGCAGGGTCGATGCCTGCAACACCGACACCAGGTCGTTGCGCCCGGTCATCACCATGCCCGAGACCAAGGGCAGACCGCGCAGATGCTCGGGCAACGGCTTGATCACCATGTCGCGCTCGTCCAGCAACTGGTCCACCATCAGCGCCAGCTTTTCGTTGCGGACCTTGATCACCACCAGCAGGCACCCGGCCCGCTTGGGCGGCGCGGCATTCAAGCCCACCAGCTCGGCCAGGGGCACCACGGGGACGAATTCGTTGTCGATGATCACCGCCTTGCGCTCGGCCACGGTGATGACGCGCTCGGGTGGGACGTCCAGGAGGTGGGCGACGTATTGGGCGGTGAAGCCGAAGGACTGGCCGCCGGCCTGCACCAACAGCACCCGCATCACCGCCAGCGACAAGGGCAGGCGCAACAGGAAGGTGGTGCCTTGGCCGGGACGGCTTTCCACCGCGATCGAGCCCTGCAATTCGTCCACCACCACCCGCTTGACCACGTCCATGCCGACACCGCGCCCCGACACGTCGGTGATGATGGACGAGGTCGAGAAGCCGGGCAGGAAGATCAGGTCGATGATTTCCGTCTCGGTCATGGCGGCCGCCTGCTCGGCGGTCAGCAAGCCCTTCTTGATGGCCTTGTCGCGGATGAAGTCCACCGGCAGGCCGCCGCCGTCATCGGCCACCTCCACCACCACGAAGCCGCCATCCTGGCGGGCGCTCAGGCGCAACGTACCGTGGCCGGGCTTGCCGGCGGCCTGCCGCGCGGCCTGCGGTTCCAGGCCGTGATCGACGCCGTTGCGCAGCAGATGGACGATGGGGTCGGACAGGCGGTCGATCAGTTGACGGTCCAACTCGATATCGGCGCCCGCGGTGACGCACTGCACGTCCTTGCCCAACGACCGCCCCAGGTCGCGGATCATCCGCGCCGCCGGCTCGAAGACGATGGAAAGCGGCAGCATGCGCATGATCAGCGCCTTCTTGTGCAACTCGTCCATCAACAATTCCTGGGTGAACACGTCGTCGCGCAGGTCGCGGGCGAAGCCCTGCAACCTGCCGCCCAGGGAATCGCCCGCCCGTTCGAAGCCACGCAGGTCGACCAGACGCTGGCGCAGCCTGGCGTGGCTGGACACCACCTCGCCCATCAGCTTGATTAGCTCGTCCAGCTTGGACAATTGCACCCGGACGGTTTCCGCCGTTTTCAGCTTCACCTCGGCCGGCGAGGCATCGGTGGAGGCCGCCGCGGATTGCGGCGGCGGCGGGCTGGCGGCCGCCTCGCCGCTGACAGCCTGGGCCAACGCCGCCAGCAATTGCGGATCGGGATCCGAAGGCGTGCCGGTTTCCGCCACCTGGTCCACTTGCGCGGCCATGGCATCGACGCCCCGCTGCAACAGCCGGCACAGCTCGGGGCTGGGGGCGAGGCTGCCGTCGCGCAGGGCACCCAGCACGTCCTCCACCTTGTGGGCGGTGTCGGTGATGGCCACCAGCTTCAGCATGCGCGACGAGCCCTTGACCGTGTGGGCCGAGCGGAACAGCGCGTTCACCGCCTCGGCATCCGAAACGCCGGCGACGGCCAGTTGCGCCAGCCCTTCTTCCAGGCGGCGCAGATGGTCGCGGGCTTCCTCGACGAAGCGGGCGACGAAACGTTTGACGTCCAAGGCCATGGCCTAGCTCCGTCCGCTGGCTTGGGCGACGCCGCCATGGCGTTCGCACAGGAAACGAATCTCGCTCAACGGCAAGCCCAGGGGCAACCCCAGGCCGGCATCGGGATCGGGATTGCCGGCCAGATGCTGTAGGGCTATGCGATAGGCCCGCTTGGCCGGCTCGGGCTGATCCAGGACCCGCAGTGTTTCCCCCAGGTAATATTGCGCCACCCAGCATTCGTGGCGGCAATAGACCGCCTGCTTGAACCAGCGCAACGCCGCCACGTGGTCGCCTTGCGACCGGGCGGAAAAGCCCAGCAGCACCGCCGCCGCCGCCGACCACGGATCCTTCTCCAGCACCCGGTGGGCCTGGATTTCCGCTTCGGCATAGGCCCGGCGATGAATTTGCACATGGGCGAACAGCAAGGCCGCCGCCCAATCGTCGGGGGTGTCGTCCACCAGCGGCCGCAGCAGACGGGCGGCGTCCTCGTAGCGTTCTTCCCGCACCAGGA
>JAIWOG010000128.1 GCA_020217035.1 Magnetospirillum sp.
CGCGGGCGGCATCCAGGCCGGAAGCGACCGGCGCCTGACGCGGCACGCTCACCGCCTGCGACACGGAGCGGACGGGCGGTGAAACCACCGCCTTGGCCGCGACCGGGGCCGCCGGCTTGGTCGCCACCCTTGTCGTCGGCCGGGCGGCGCAAGGGGCCTTGGTCTTGGTGAAAAAGAACAAGCCGTCCTCTTCGACCAGACGGAACACCCCCAAATCGTTGGCCAAGGTCTCGGCGCTGCCCACCAGCAACAAGGCGTCGGGCTTCATGCGGGCCGACAGGTTGCGCAGGATGGCCTCGCGCGTCGGGGTGTCGAAATAAATCGAGACGTTGCGGAACAGCACGATGTCGAAATCGGCCAGGTCGGCGGCGATCTCGGGCGACAGCAGGTTCAGGTGGTGGAAGCGCACCTTGGACCGCACGCAATCGGCCAGGGCGAAACCATGGCGGCCGATGGGGCTGAAGTAACGCTCGCGCCGCTCCGCCGACAGCCCGCGGAAGGAAAAGGCGCTGTAATGGGCGGCCCGCGCCTTGGCCAGGGCCAGATGGTCGATGTCGCCCCCCACCAGATGCACCTGGGCGGCCATGGATTCGCCCAGGCGGTCCAGCAAGGCCATGGCGATGGAATAGGGTTCCTCGCCGGTGGAACAACCGGCGCTGAGGATGCGCAGCGGCGTCCCGCCGCGCAGCCCCTGGTAGCGTGGCACCAGCTTGTCGGTCAGCAAGGCCAGTTGTTCGGGTTCGCGGAAGAAGTAGGTTTCGTTGATGGTCAGCAGGGTGACCAGTTCCTGGAACTCGGCGGAATCGCCCCCCAGCCGCGACAAATAGGTGCGGGCGGTGGCGCAGCCCAAGGCGTGCATGCGGGCCGCCAACGCCCCTTTCAGGGTTTCCTCGCCGTTGCCTTCCAGCATCAGGCCGCAGCGGGTCCGCACCAGATCCTTGAAGGGTTTGAGGTCAAGGATCATGCCAGCCCCCTGGCCAGGTCACGCATGGCGGGGGCGATGCCGTCCAGCCCCAGGACACGGGCCGCCGCCCCCTTTTCCACCGCCACCCGGTTCATGCCGTAGATCACCGAACTGGCTTCGTCCTGGGCGATGGTGGCACCGCCGGCGGCCTTGATGGCGGCCATGCCCTTGGCCCCGTCGCTGCCCATGCCGGTCAGGATGATCCCTACCGCCCGCTTGCCCCAGACATTGGCGACACTGGTCAGCAGCGCGTCGCAACTGGGGCGGTAGACGTCGCGTTCGCCCCGCTCCAGCAAGTTCAGGCGGCGGCTGGATGTCACCACCAGGTGGCGTTCCGACGGCGCCAGGATGACGGCGCCGGACTCGACCAGCATGCCGTCCGTGGCCAGCCGCACCGGCAAGGGCGACAAGGTGGTCAGCCAGTCGGCCATGCCGGCGGCGAAGCCGTCGGCGATGTGCTGGGCCACCAGGATGGGGCACGGGAAGTCGCCGGGAAGGGCGGCCAGCAACTTGGCCAGGGCCTGCGGCCCGCCGGTGGACGACGCGATGGCGAAGACACGCCCTTCGCGACCCGACGGCGAGGTGACGGGCGGCGATGGCACCGGGCACGGCGCCAAAGGCGGCACCCGCAAGGCGCGGACATGGGTGATGACCGGAATCTTCGCCACCAGCTTGGCCTTGGCCACGAACTCGGCATGCTCGGCCGGGTCCAGGCTGGGCTTGCTGACCACGTCGACGGCGCCCTTGGCCACGGCAGCATAGGCGTTCTGCGCATCGGCCACCGACGACACCACCAAGATGGGCACCGCCTTGGTGCACATGATCTCCTCGATGGCGTCCAGGCCGCCCATCACCGGCATTTCCAGGTCCATGGTCACCAGGTCGGGGCGCAGGGCGCGGGTCATCTCGACCGCCTCCCGGCCGTTCCTGGCCTCGCCCACCACCGCGAAGCCGCCGTCGTCTTCCAGGAACGAACGCAGCAATCCCCGCGCCAACGACGAATCGTCGACCAACAGGACGCGGATCGCGGGGGGGCTGGTCACCGCCGCGGTCCGGGCTTAGGCGGCCGGTCCGGCATCAAGCCGAAACCGGTTGACCAGGGTGTCCAACTCGGCGGACAGCCGGCTCATGTCGCGGCTGATTTCCGAAATGCGGTTGATGGATTGCGCGGTGTGGCTGGAGGCCCCGACGATCTCGCGCAGGGCCACCACCACTTGGTTGCTGGCGGTGCGCTGCTGCTGGGTGGACAGCGAGATCTGTTGCGCCGCCGAACTGGTTTGCCGCGCCGCTTCCACCAGGTCGTCCAGACGGCCGGCGGCGTGGCTGGTGGCGTCCATTCCCGAGTTGATGCCGGCGGCGCCCTTTTCCGAGGTGATGACCAGCCGCGAGATGGAATCCTGGATTTGGCTGATCTTGCCTTCGATCTCGCCGGTGCTGTCGGTGACGCTGTCGGCCAGGCGGCGGATTTCCGCCGCCACCACGCCGAAACGACGCCCGGCTTCGCCGGCGCTGGCCGCTTCCAGGGCGGCGTTGAAGGCGATCAGCTTGGTCTGGTCGGCCACCGCGTTGATGATTTCCATCACCTTGCTGATTTCCTTGGACCGCGCCCCCAGTTCGACGATCTCGCTAAGCGAGTTCTGGTTGTCGGCTTGGATGTCGGCCATGCGCGACAGCACCTGGGCCATGGAATCGGTGCCGCGTTGGGCGTTGTCGTAGGTGCCGCTGGCGATGTCGACCACCGACTTGGAATGTTCGGCGATCTGGGTGGAGGATGCCGACAATTCCTCCATGGTCGAGGTGATCTCGGCCACCGAGGCCGACATTTCCGACGAGGTGGCCGCCTGGCCTTCCACCGCCGAGAAGATTTCCTGGGCGGCGGCGTGCACCGCCTTGGCGTGAGAGCGGACTTCCGAGGCCAGTTGGTGCAACTGTTCCCGCATCTCGCCGGCGGCACGGGCCAGGTCGCCCAATTCGTCCTGGCCGTCGGCGGCGATGGTGACGGTCAGGTCGCCGGTGGCCACGTGGCGCACGCCGGCCATCACCACCAGGATGCGCCGGGTCAGGCTGCGGGCCACCAACAGCGCCAGGCCGATGCCGGCCAACAGGGTCGCCGCCCCCACCAACAGCGAGGTGTCGCGGGCCGAACGGAAGGCGCTGAGGTAATGGCTGCGGTCCATGGCCACTTCAAGGACACCGATGGCCTTGCCGGCATAGTCGGTCATCACCGCCACGTAGACCGCCTTGGGCTGGCCCGCCAAGTCCACATGGGCCAATTGCGGCTCGCCGGCGAAAGCCTTGTTCAGCAGGTCGCGGGACAGCAGCGGCTCCTTGCCCATGGTCGAGGCGAAGGTCACCATCTTGCCGTCGCCGATCAGATGCAGCGCCACGTCCACGCCTTGGCGTTGCTTGACGCCGTCGAAGAAGGATTGCCCAAAGGTCATGCCGAACTCGACCGAGCCGTTGGCGCCGACGACCGGCACCACGCCGCGGATGCCCAGGCCGGCGACGCCGCCTTCCAGACCTTGGGTGGGCTTGCCGGTCTTGTTGGTGTTGACCACGGTGAAACGGAAGGACGACAAGTCGTCGCCGAACTTTTCCGGCTTGTGCAGGCGCAGGAACGAGGTGGCCGGGGGGGTGTGGAACTGGAACTGCTCGACCCCGAAGCCGTCGGCCATGGGCTTGAAGGTGGGTTGCAGCAAGGCGGCCAGCGCGGCACGGTCGCCGGCGGCGAAGCGGTCCTTGACCAGCGGCACCGAGGCGACGAACTGGGCCAGCGCCTCTGCGGTGCGGCTTTCCATGGCGATGGCTTGTGAGATGGCGCGGACATGACCGTCCAACTCGCTGCGCTCGGCCGAGGTCACCACGTCTTCCAAGGTGCTCAGGTTGACGACGGTCAGGGCTCCGACCACCGCGGCGACAGACACCCCCATGGCCAAGGTAATCTTGGCCCACAAACGCAGATTGTGCAGCATTGCCCGCCCCTGACTGAGGTTACCCCAAAATCGCTATAGTGACGAAATTTGGGACAGGGCTGATTATCGGTCAAGAAATAGATTTGAAAAGCACAGGACGAAGACACCAACTTACGCACAGATTGAAATATATTTTCATCCATTCATGCCTGAACTTCCATGGCGCCATGATTTCACCTTCAAGCTTTACACCTTCATCTCTGTCCGCAGAGATTCACTTGATGATATAGCTTACCCATTTCTCATCAACCGAAGCGCGTTTATGGTTACCAGCACCGTGGCGCCGGTATCGGCCAGGACCGCCGGCCACAGGCCGGTCAGGCCAACCAGCGTGGTCACCAGGAACACCCCCTTCAACCCCAGGGCGATCACCACGTTCTGGCGGATCACCCGCATGGTCCGTCGCGCCATCTCGACCGCCAGGCCGACATCGCCGACGCGTCCGCGCAGCAGGGCGCAATCAGCGGTTTCCAGGGCGATTTCGGTGCCGCCGCCCATGGCGATGCCCACATCGGCCGCCGCCAGCGCCGGGGCGTCGTTGATGCCGTCGCCCACCTTGGCCACTTTCAAGCCGTCGCGCTGCCAGGCGCGGATGGCCGCCATCTTGCCTTCGGGCGACAAGGGGGCGTGCACCGCCAACCCCAGCTCGGCGCCCACATGGCGGGCGGCGGCGGCATGGTCGCCGCTCAGCATGGCCTGCTTCACCCCCAGGGTGGCCAGACGGGCGATGGCGTCCCCGGCGTCGGGGCGCACCCGGTCCTGCAGGGCGAAAGCCAGCACCGGCACCCCGGCGGCGGTCAACACCGACACGGTCTTGCCCTCGGCCCGCCAATCGCCCACCGCGCCATCCATCTCGACCGTCCCCAGAAAGACCGCGATCCCGTTCCAGGTGCCGCCGATGCCGAGACCGGCAACAGCATGGGACTGGCCCACCGGTTCGGCATGGCTGCCCAGGCCGCGCAGATGCGTGGCGATGGCCCGGGCCAGGGGATGGGACGAGCCTTCGCACAAACCGGCGGCCACCGCCTGCCACTGGCCATCCTGGTCCAGTTGGGCCATGCCCACCACCTGGGGGCACCCTTCGGTCAGGGTGCCGGTCTTGTCGAAGGCGACCATGTCGATTCCGGCCAGACGCTCGACCACGTCGCCGCCCTTGAACAGGATGCCGCGCCGGGCGCCGGCGGCCAGCACCGCCGCCAAGGCGGCAGGGGTCGAGATGACCAAGGCGCAGGGGCAGCCGATCAGCAAAAGCGCCAGACCACGATAGAACCACGTTTCCCAATCCTGAGCGGCCAAAAGCGGCGGCGCCACCATGACCAAGCCCGCCACCACCACCACCCCCGGCGTGTACCAGCGGGCGAAACGGTCGACGAAACGGGCGAAGGGGGCCTTGGCCGCCTGAGCCCGCTCGACCAGCCGGGCGATGCGGGTGACGGTGTTGTCGGCGGCATCCGAGGTCGCCCGCAGGATCAGCACCCCGTCCAAGGCGATGGCCCCGGCAGGCACCGGATCACCCACCCGACGGCGCACCGCCTGGCTTTCGCCGCTGACCGCCGCTTCATCCACCCCGGCCTCTCCCTCGGTCACCACCCCGTCCACCGCCAGCCGGTCGCCGGGCCGCACCATCACCAGATCGCCGACCCGCACATCCTGGACAGCCCCCTCGACCCATTGTTCCCCCTGACGACGCAGCGCCCGTTTTGGCAGCAACTGGGCCAAGGCCATGATCCCGGCGCGGGCCTTGCGGGCGGCCACGCCCTCCAAAGCCTCGCCCAACAGGAACAGGAACACCACCATGGCCGCCTCGTCCCAGGCGCCGATCGCCAGGGCGCCGGCCACCGCCACGCTCATCAGCGTTTCCATGCTGAAGAAGGAACCCTGACGCGCCGCCATCAGGGCGCGGCGGAACACCGGAAAGCCGCCCGCCAGCAGCGCCGGCAGGACCACCCAGGGCGGCGCCCCCGGCAGCAGCCACAGCATCCCCTGTCCCGTCGCCAGCAACGACCCGCACAGCACCAGCAGCCCGGCCCGGCCGCGCCACCACGGCAGCGGCGTGGCGTCCACCGCAGGTGAAGGCGTCGGCGCGTGACAGGACGCGCAACCGCAGGACGGGGGGGCGACGTTGACGGGGAGGGTCATTTTCTTGTTCTCCTGACCATGCCCGATCAGGCTACAATCTCTAGCGACTAGAGAAGCAAGGGGTTTGACGATGAATCCGCCCACTCCCCGGCCACAGCCCATCGGCCGGCTGGCCGAGGCCACCGGTCTCAAGGTCCCCACCATCCGCTATTACGAACAGATCGGCTTGCTTCCCAGCCCGCCGCGCAGCCAGGGCAACCGCCGACTTTATCCGGATTCCGCCATCGCCCGTCTGCGCTTCATCCGCCATGCCCGCGAACTGGGTTTCGAGATCGAGTCCATCCGCCAATTGCTGGACATGGCCGACCATCCCGACCAATCCTGCGCCGACGCCGATTCCATCGCCCGCCGCCACCTGGCCGACATCCAGTCGAAGATCGCCCGGCTGACCGCCCTGGGCGAGGAAGTCAGCCAGATGATCGCCGGTTGCCGCCAAAGTTCGGTGCGCCAATGCCGGGTCATCCAAGTCCTGGCCGATCACGGTCAATGTCTGGGCGAACACCTTGCCGGATCAGTAAAAATTAATGAAAAATGAAGCAGATTGCGGCAATGCGCACAGAAAAACTTTGACGACAGCCGCCTTTTTCCGGTGCACACCTGATGCAATCCTCTCGAAATACCCGCATAATGCCAGGGTATGTCATTTTGGGTACCCGCCCGGCCCCCCACCATCAAGACCTGGGCGGACGCAATGATGGAGCAGGCAATGAGCAGAATACTCGCGTTGGCCGTGACCGCAGCCCTGACCATGATGGGCTGGACTCTTGGGGCACAGGCCTCCGAACCCCCCGCTTCCATGTTGATGCAAGTGGCCGGCTCGGTTGAAACCAGCAAAGGCGGCGACAAATGGTCGCCGGTGACCCGCAACAAGTTTCTGTTCGTGGGCAGCCAGATCCGCACCGGCGCCGACGGCACCGGCAAGCTGATCGACCAGACTTCCGGCATGGCCCAGACCATCGGCGCCAATTCGGTGATCGAGATCACCGCCACCGGCCCCAAGGCGGTGTCGGGCACCCTGTCCGCCCCCGAAGCGGCCAGCGGCGACCTGGTCGCCGGCCTGTCCAACCGCTTCGCCGAGGCCCAGCGCTATACCACCGTGCGCCGCGCGGTGAAGAAGGAAGCCGTCGACCTGAAGCTGCGCGTCGCCTCCGACATCACCCTGTCCGCCAGCTATCCCGACCTGGTTTGGGAAAACCTGGGCGCCCAGTACGGCTACACCCTGGTCATCGACGGCACCTCGCACAAGGTGCCGGCCAGCAGCGGCGACATGGTGCGCTTCCGCGTGCCTGACCTGGCCGCCGGCCAGCATTCCTTCGGCGTGACCATCACCGAAGGCGACCAAGTGGTCGGCCAGACCGAGAAGGGCGGCACCATCACCTGGCTGTCCGCCGCCGAGGACAAGGCCCTGGCCGACGGCGTCGCCCGCGTCAAGGCGGCTTCCGGCAATGACGAGTTCGCCCTGGGCAACTACCTGGATTCCAAGGGTGTGATCGTCGGCGCCATGGATGCCTATCGCAAGCATTTCGCCGTCCACAAGGACGACAACGACATGCGTCCCCTGCTGATCAAGGCTTACAACGACCTGAAGCTGCGCGACCTGCGGCAGAAGGAAGCCCTGGTCTACAACGAGCAGCTGGAAGGCAACTAAGCACCGAGGGTCGATCGCGGCGGGACAGACGCGTCCCGCCGCTTTTTTGCTTTGATGGGCGGACGGGGAGAGGATCAATGGGCTTTTTGGCGCGGCGCGACGTGTTGGCGGCGATGGTGCTGTTCCTGCTGGCCTTGCCGGCGCAACACTATGAATGGTTCGCCCTGCTGGAAGATCAGGTGAACTCGTTCCGCCACCAGATGCGCCTGGCTTATGGCGACCACCAAGAGAACGCGCTGTCCAAGGACATCGTGCTGGTCAACGTCGACGAGCCGTTCTTCAAGGCTTATGGCAGCTATCCGCTGCGCCGTACCGACATCGCCGCCATCATCACCAACATCAAGGATCTCGGCGCCAAAGTGGTGGCCGTCGACATGCTGATGGACTTCCCGTCGTCGTACAACGAGGACCCGGCCCTGGCCGAGGCGCTGAAGGCCGCCGGCAACACCATCCTGGTGGCCCAGGCCCAGTTCGAGAACGGCAAGTTCGTGCGGCTGAACTACCCCACCAAGCTGCTGGACGAAGCCTCGGTCAGCGGCTACACGAACATCTCCTCCAACTCGGCCTTGCTGACCGTGCTGTCGCGGCTGAAGATCCATTCGGTGATCGCCCAGGAACGCCATGGCTGGCCCTTCGCCGTCCAGGCGGTGTCCATGGCGCTGGGCGTGCCGCCCAAGCTTGCGAACAACGTGCTGTCCTTCGGCGACCTGAAGGTGCCGCTGGACCACCAGGACAACCTGTACATCGACTTCCCGCCCTTGCCCACCGGCACCCGTTTCCTCAGCCAGTCGGCGGGCATCTCGGCCCTGGACTTCCTCGACATCTCGCAGTTGGACGATGACGAGCGCATGGAACTGTCCTATTGGGTCAAGGACAAGATCGTCGTCCTGGGCGACACCTCGGAAGTGTCGCACGACTGGTTCGACACCCCGGTCGGCATGGTCTACGGGGTGGAAATCATCGCCGACACCATCAGCACCATCCTGAAAGGCGCCCCCTTGCGGGCGGCACGGCCGGAAGTGGCCAGCGTCGCCACCTTGGCGATGATGATCCTGATGATCGCGGTGGCCGTCACCAACCGACCCGTCATCCGTGCCGCCGGCGTCGCCGCCATCCTTGGCGGCTGGGTGGTGGTGTGCACCGCCAGCTACGTCAAGGCCGGCATGGTGCTGCCCATGTCCTACACCCTGGTGGCCGGCATCCTGTCCTATGTGCTGATCGAGTACCGGGCCTATCTGGTGGAACGCAACCAGAAGAAGCACATCGCCAAGACCTTCGGCCAGTACATCCCCGCCGAACTGGTCAAGGAAATGAACGAATCGGGCCAGGAAGTCTCGGTGGGCGGCGAAAGCCGCGAGATGACTGTGCTGTTCTCGGACGTGCGCGGCTTCACCACCATCTCGGAAGGTCTGACCCCGCAGGAACTGACCACCCTGATGAACGCCTTCCTGTCGCCGATGACCCGGGTGATCCAATCCAACCGCGGCACCATCGACAAGTACATGGGCGACGCCATCATGGCTTTCTGGGGCGCCCCCCTGAAGGACGAGCACCACGCCGAACATGCCGTCCGGGCGGCGCTGGACATGGCCAAGACCATGGACGAGCTGTCGGAAAGCTTCGTGGCGCGGGGCTGGAAGCCGTTGAAGATCGGCATCGGCCTGAACACCGGGGTGATGAGCGTCGGCAACATGGGCTCGGACTTCCGTTTGGCCTACACGGTGATGGGCGACGCGGTCAACTTGGGCTCGCGCCTGGAAAGCCTGACCAAGCAATACGGCATCTTCCTGCAGATCAGCGAGTTCACCCTGGCCCAGGTCCCCGGCCTGATCGCCCGCGAGGTCGACCTGGTCAAGGTCAAGGGCAAGGACCAGCCGGTGCGCACTTTCGAACCCCTGGGGTTCGAGGGCGAGGTGGCGCAAGCCGATTTGGACCTGCTGGCCCGCTACACCGCGGCGTTGCGCCTATACCGGGCCCAGCGCTTCACCGAGGCCAAGGCCGAGTTCGCCGCCCTGGCGGCGCTGGAGCCCAACCGCAAGCTTTATCAAATCTACCTGGAACGGACCGAGCATTACCTCGAGGAACCGCCGCCCGCCGATTGGGACGGTTCCTACACCGCCAAGGAAAAGTAAGTCGACCAAAGGGAGTCTCAGAATGAAATCCCTGCGCCACAGCGCCGCCCTGGCGGCCGCCCTGATGCTGCTCTCGCCGCTGCCCCTGTCGTCGGGGCCGGCCCTGGCCGCCGACGCCCCCGCCGCCAAGGTTTCGCCGCAAGCC
>JAIWOG010000129.1 GCA_020217035.1 Magnetospirillum sp.
AAAAGCCAGGCCGACAAGCTGGTCGCCCAGGCCAAGAAAGCCCTGGCCGCCGGTGACGCCGCCGGGGCCTATCAAGGCTATGCCAAGGCCCACGAAATGGTGCCGGGCGACCGCAACATCGTCCACAACGCGGCGTCCCTGGCCTTGGCGCTGAACCACAACGACCAGGCATTGGCGCTGTTCAAGACAGCGCTGACCCTGGCGGTCAAGGCCAAGGCGACGGAAGACGCGGCGCTTTATGCCGGCGAGATCAGCAAGTTGGTGGAAGCCCCGCCGGCTTGGGTGACGGAAAAGGTGCAGGCGGCCTCGGCGATCGCCGCCGACAAGGCCCGCATCGTCGGCATCTGGCAACGCACCCGCCAGGCGGCGGGTGCCGCCGCCCAGGCCGGCGACCTGGTCAACGCCGAAAGCCGAGCCCGCCAGGCCCTGGCCACCGCCAAGGACAATCTGGGCGACGGCCACATGGCGTCCTTGGCCAGCGGCGGCGATCTGGGTCGCATCCTGGGTCTGGCCGGCAAGCTCGAGGAAGCCGAGACGGTGCTGCGCCAAACCGCCGACAGCGCGGCGGCGGTGCTGGGCGCCGGCCATCCCGAGTCGTTGGCCCTGAACGCCGCGCTTTCCGACCATTTCTCGGCCCAGGCCAAATACGACAAGGCCGCCGAGATCGCTCAGAGCGGGGCGGAAGCCGCCAAGGCCGCCTTCGGTGCCGGCCATCCCAGCACCCTGACCGCCCAACTGGCGGTCGCCATCCCGTTGCTCAACGCCGGCAAGCATGCCCAAGCCCTGACCCTGAGCAGCGAGGTTTGCGCCGGACTGGACGCCGTCTATGGCGCTTTCCATCCCGCCACCGCCAAATGTGTGGCGCGGCAGGCCGCCGCCGCCCTGGGGACCGGCGACCTGGACAACGCCGTCAAGGCCGCCACCCAGGCGGTGGCCGTGTTGCGCGTCACCAACCCGCCCGGCGAGGCCGCCAACCTGGACGCCCGCCTGGAACTGGCCCGCATCCTGGCCAAGAAGGGCGACGCCCCCCAGGCCCGCGCCCTGCTGGAAGGCGTGGCGGGCGAGGCCGCCACCGCCGGCGACCAGTCGCGCGTCATCGCCGCCAAGACCGACTTGGCCGACGTGCTGGTGACCATCGGCGAATATGCCGGGGCCGAGGCCACCATCCGCGAGGTTCTGGATCACAACACCAAGGCTTACGGCCCCGACCACCCGGCCACGGTGTCGGCGCTGTCCAGCTTGGGCAGCGTGCTGCGCCAGGAAGGCGATTTGCGCGGGGCGGAAACCGCCTTCAAGGACGCCTATGACCGCTTCACCAAGGTCTTGGGCGCCGACCACCAGTTTTCCATCATCGCCGCCAACAATCTGGGCGAGATCCTGGAGAAGGCCGGCCTTTACGACCGCGCCGAACCCTATCTGCGCCAGGCGTTGAGCGGCGGGCGCAAGCTTTACGGCGACGAGCACCCCAACACCGTCATCGGCATGAACAACCTGGCCCTGCTGCACGAAAGCCAGGGCGAGTTCGACAAGGCCGAGGCGCTGTACAAGTCGGCCCTGGCGGTGCACACCCGGCAATTGGGGGCCAAGCACCCCAACACCATCGCGTTCGCCAACAACCTGGCCTATCTGCACATGCTGCAGGGCCAGTACGAGCAAGCAGCGGCCGAGTTCGCCACTGTGGTCGATTCTTGGACCCAGCTGAACGGCGCCACCCACATCGACACAATGAAGGCCCGCAACAACCTGGGCCGGGCGCTGATGGGCCAAGGCAAGCTGGCCGAGGCCGAGCCCATCCTGGCCAAGGCCCTGGAAGACCGCCGTCGCACCTTAGGCGAAAAGCACCTGGACACCCTGCGTTCCATGCACGACATGGGCGTGCTGTGGCGCAAGCAAGGCAAGCTGGGCGAGGCCGAGGGCCTGTTGAAGAAGACCCTGGCCGCCAACGATTCCATCTTGGGCAAGGTCCATCCCTATACCTTCGAGACGCTGAATTCCCTGGCCGGCACCTTGGAAGACAAGGGCGACTTGGCCGGCGCCCTGAAGGTGCGGCACGACACCTTCCTGCGCCGCAACGACTTCCTCAACACCATGTTGTACGTGACCGGCGAGAACGCCCGCGAAGGCTATATCCGCCTGCACAACCCGGAACTGCACGCCTACATGGACCTGCTGGTCCGCACCGGCGGCCCCGATGCCGGGCGCGCCCTGATCGAGATCAGCCTGCTGCGCAAGGGATTGCTGCTGAAGGTGGCGTCGGAAATCCTGCAGGCCAACAGGCTTTCGGGAAATCCCGAACTGACCAAGCTGACCAAGGATCTTGAAGAAACCCGCAAGAAGCTGGGGGCCTTGACCCTGTCCGGTCCGACCCCGGAAACCGGCGAGCGCCACGCCGAGATCCTGGTCTCCTTGCGTGACCGCATCGACATCCTGCAAGGACAGATCGGCCGTGCCAGCGCCCGTTTCCTGCAGACCACCGACAAGATCGGGGTGGACCAATTGGTGGCGGCGCTGCCCGAAAGCGCGGTGCTGGTCGACTACCTGCAATACGGTCCCGAAGGCGCCCAGAAGCTGGTGGCCGCCACCCTGAAGAAGCAGGACGGCAAGCCGGTTTTCGGTCTGGTCCCCTATGCCGATTCCAAGAAGGTCGTCGACAGCGTCCAGAAGTACCGCAAGGACATCCAGGACGAGGAAATCGACTTCGACGACTTGCTGGAAAGCGGCCAGGACAGCTACGAAATCATCTGGAAGCCCATCGCCAAGAGTGTGGGGAACGCCCCCGTCGCCTACATCATTCCCGACGGCATCTTGAACATCATGCCGTTCTCGGCCTTGGTGGAAAGCGACGGCAAGTACCTGATCGAAGGTCTTGACCTGCACATCTTCACCTCGGCCCGCAACCTGCTGCCGTCGCGGCTGAAGGCGGCCAAGGGCGGCTACATGATCAATGCCGGCCCCGATTACGAAACCGACGCGGTGGTGGGCAAGGAAAAGCTGGAAACGGTGCGCGGCAAGTCCCGCGCCGCCGGTCTGGCCGACGGCCTGCGCGGCATGTCGTCGGGCATGCGCGGCCTGCGCTTCGACCCGCTGCCGGGCGCCGAACGCGAAGGCCAGCTGATCCAGAAGACGGTGGACGGCGAAGGCAAGGACAGCGTCATCTATTCCAAGGGCGCCGCGCAAGAGAACGTCCTGCGCCAGTTGCAGCAACCGCCCGAGGTTCTGCACATCGCCACCCACGGCTTCTTCCTGAAGGCCGACGACACGCTGCGCAAGCGGCTGCTGAAATTGCAGCGCGGCGGCGACATCCAGATCCCGCCGCCGGGCGACAACCCCTTGCTGCGGGCCGGCCTGGCCTTCGCCGGCATCAACGCCAACGCCCCCGTCCTGGGCGAGATCGACACCGACAACGACGGCGTGCTGACCGCCTTGGAGGTGCTGGACCTCAACCTGGCCGGCACCCAATTGGCCATCTTGTCGGCCTGCGAAACCGGCCTGGGCGAAATCCACGAAGGCGAAGGCGTCTATGGCTTGCGCCGCGCCTTCCAGGAAGCCGGGGTGTCGTCGGTGGTGTCGTCGCTGTGGGAAGTCAGCGACGCCGGCACCCAAGCGTTGATGAGCGCCCTTTATACCCGCCTGATGAAAGGCCAGCCCCCGCATCTGGCGCTGCGCGAGGCGCAGTTGGAGATGCTGCACAACGGTAAATGGAGCGCCCCCTACATCTGGTCCGCGTTCTTCATGGTGGACGGCTGATCGTCACACGCGGGACGCCAAGGCGTTCCGCGTGTTATCGTCACCAGGGGCGAGGAGCGGATCAGATGGCGCGTTTGTTCAAGATCGAAGTCATGCCTGGGATGGCCTGGATCCATGTGCCCGAGGCCGATGTACGCGTGCTGTGCGGCTGTCCGCCCGACAGCGTCAAGCACCTGATGCGGCGCGGCCTGATCCGGCCGCTGGAACTGGACGGGGTGCGCTGCGAAACCGGGCCCAACGCCATCTTGCTGTCGGACGTCATGGTGCAGAACGGCACCTTCTGCAACCTGGCCGAATTCCCGGTGCTGCAGATGTTCTATCGCCAGGGCCTGCTGCTGCCCGGCCACCCCAACAACAACGGGTCCAAGCCCATCCTGATCGGGCGGCGCGACCAGGTGGCCGCCCAGATGCAATACATCTATCGCGGCAATTACGGCCTGATCTCGGAACAGGAACTGGTCGAGGCCGGTGTCCCCCCCGACCAGGCCCGCGACATGATGCGGCTGAAGCTGCGCTTCGCCTTCGGCCATATCCGCCACCCCAGCGACCTGCTGGATGGCCGCGCCCTGGACGATCATGAAATCGAGATCAAGGGCGGCGTCACCGTGCGCCGTACCGGGCTCAACCGCTTCCAGTTCGGCTATCAAGGCGAAAGCGTCGATATCGACCTGAACCTGCCGGCCTTCCAGACCCACGAATGCCCCTTCCCTCTGGGCAACTACCAGTTCCGCCGCGACTATTTCGCCGTGGTGCATTCCGGCGAAGGCGATGGCTGGGACGTTCGGCGCCCCAGCATGGGGTCCATCGTGGTGTTCCAGGGCCGCATCTACCTGGTGGACGCCGGCCCCAACCTGCAGCATTCGCTGACCGCCTTGGGCATCGGTGTCAACGAGATCGAAGGCATCTTCCAGACCCATTGCCACGACGACCATTTCGCCGGCCTGACCACCCTGATGCAGGCAGACCGCCGCATCAGCTTCTTCGCCGTGCCCATGGTGCGCGCCACCGTGGCCAAGAAGCTGGCGGCGCTGTTGGCCATCGAGGAAGAGGATTTCAACGACTACTTCAACGTCCGCGACCTGGCCATGGACCAGTGGAACGACGTGGACGGCCTGGACGTCAAGCCCATCTTCTCGCCCCATCCGGTGGAAACCACGGTGTTCCATTTCCGCGCCATGGCCGCCGGCGGCTGGAAGACCTATGCCCATCTGGCCGACGTGGTCGGATTGGGGGTGCTGGACGCCATGGTCACCGACGACCCCACCCAGAACGGCCTGTCGCGGGACTGGTACCAGCAGGTCGCGGTGAATTATCTGGATCCCGCCGACGTCAAGAAGGTGGACATTGGCGCCGGCCTGATCCATGGCTACGCCCAGGATTTCAAGGATGACAATTCGGGCAAGATGATCCTGGCCCACACCGCCAACCCGTTGACGGCCGAGCAGAAGAAAATCGGATCGGGCGCCAGCTTCGGCACCGTCGACGTGCTGATCACCGGGCATCGCGACTTCCTCAGCCGCTCGGCCTTCCACATGATGGCGGAATACTTCCCCACCGTGTCCGGCGACCATTTGGGGACGGTGCTGAACGGTCCGATCACCACCTTCAACCCGGAAACCATCCTGTACAAGGCCGGCCAGCCGCATCCCACCATCTACCTGCTGCTGACCGGCCAGGTGGAAATGCTGGACGAGGACAGCGATTTCCGCGCCGTGCTGTCGGCCGGCGCCTTGCTGGGCGAGTTGACCGGCCTGCACGCCCTTCCGCCCACCGAAACCTGCCGTGCCGTCAGCTTCGTCCAGGTCCTGGAAATACCCGCCGACGTCTACACCGCCTTCGTGGTGCGCCATGAATTGTTCAGCGAGATTTCCCGCCTGCTGGAAGGTCGCGAGTTCCTGTCGCGAACCCATTTGCTGGGTGACGTGGTGTCCACCGGCACCCTGAACGCCATCGCCAAGGACATGCGGCTGGTCAGCCTGGGCGACGACGAAATGGTCACCGGCCACGAGCACAAGGTCGGCTTGGTGGCGTCCGGACAGGTGCTGCGCATGCTGGGTGGCGCCATTCTGGAAACCTTGGGTCCGGGGGATTTCTTCGGCGAGGAAAGCGCTGTCTTCGACGCGCCCAGCATCGCCGCCTTGCGCACCTATGGCCCGGCCGAGATTTACCTGATCTCTTCCCGTCTGCTGGGGGCCATCCCCAACGTCCGCTGGAAGTTGTTCGAATCCTTCGAACGGCGCACCCGGCTGGAATCGTCCGTCGGCTTCGCCGGGCGGCCGCTGCTGAACTGGCAACAGGAATACAGCGTCAACGTCCAACGCCTGGACACCCAGCACAAGCGCCTGTTCGCCACCGCCAACCGGCTGTTGGACGCCGTCGAGGGAGGACATGGCAGCGCCGACATCGCCGCCGCGCTGGACTTGATGATCGATTACGCCAAATTCCACTTCCACGAAGAGGAAACCCTGCTGCGACGCTATGGCTATGGTCATGCCGACGACCATCAGGGACGCCATCGCGCCTTGATCGGCCAGGCCCAGGACCTGGAGCGCAAGCTGACCGGCGATCAGCCGATCACGCCGCAAGAATTGCTGGACTTCCTGCACGACTGGATCGTCAAGCACATCCTGATCGAAGACCGCCGCTACGCCGAGGTGCTGAACGGACACGGGGTCTATTGAGCCGGGCTGCGCCTGGGGCTAAGCTGGACAACCAGGCACCAGGACCAAGACCGTGACCACAGAGCTCGTCTACCTTTCCGTTGCATCGCCGTTCAGCCAAGAGGTCTTCCGCCTCATCCGTCCTCACATCCCGCGAGAACGCTGGCCGACGGCGGCGCTGCCGGTGACCTTCACCGCCGATGTCAGCGGCCTGTTCCTGCTGGCCAGTTTCGACGACGACGGCTTGCCCGCGGCCTCGCGCAAGGTGGCGGTGCAGGTCATCGCCCATGCCGGCGTCGAGTTGGTGGTCAAGTCGCCCTTCGCCCTGTTGGCGGCGGCCACCATGCGGGCCAAGCGCTGGCGCGACGCCTTCATGTTCCTTGCGGTCCCCCTGCTTTTCGCCATTCCGCTGCTGGGGGCCTTGTCCGGCCAGTTGATGATCCCGGCCACCGGCCTGTTCGCCGCCGACCTGCTGGCGCTGATCCTGGCGCAAGTCCAGTTGACCCACCGCCGCATGGCGCTGGCCGAGGCCCGCTGCGTCGCCGAAATCCCGGTCCCCGGATTGCGCATCAACCCGTCGATGAAGGGGCCGGAACCCCTGGACCCGGACAAGCTGGATTAGGGCGTAAACTCATCAACCCCATAGCGTTCGCTAGGGGGTTGATGAGTTTACGCCCTAGGCCCCGTCCCCCCGATGCAGCATGCCGCCGCAATGGGGACAGTGGTCCGGATGGTTGACCGCGTGTTCCAGGATGGAGGCGGCCTCTTCGTCGGAAAGTCCCAAGTGCAGGCGGACGTCGTCCAGGTGCCGACGCTCGCGGCGGGTGATGGTGCCGTCTTCCAGGGCCCGTTCCACCGCCTCGCGATATTCCTGTCGGCGCTGCCGCATCTGTTCGGAAAAACCCGAGGCCAGCACACCGGCGGGCAGCGCGATCATGCCCACCCCCAAGACGGCGGTCAGCCCGCCCAGCAACCGCCCAAAAGGCGTGATCGGCACCATGTCGCCATAGCCCAAGGTGGTCAGAGTCACCACCGACCACCACATGGCGGTGGGGATGTCGGCGAACACATGCGGCTGGGCATGGTGCTCGAACAGATACATCAGGCTGGACGTGAAGATCAGCACAACCAGCATGACGAACAGCACGGCGCCGATGGCCCGGGTTTCCTGGCGGGCGACCGCGGCCATGACGTTCATGGCCATGGAATAGCGCCCCAGCTTGAACACCCGCAGCACGCGCAGCACGCGGATGGCCCGCAGGTCCATTTCCACGAACATGCCCAGATAGAACGGCAGCACCGCCAGCAGGTCGATCAACGCCATGGGAGACACCATCCAGCGCAGCCGTCCCAGGACCGGATGGTGGAAGCGCTTGTCATTCAGTTCGACCGCCGTCCACAGGCGCAGCAGATACTCGATGCTGAACACCGCCACCGAGAACAGGTCGAAGGCATGGAAGGCCGGGCCATGGGCGATGGACAGATGTTCGATGGATTCCAGCACCACCGCCATCACGTTCAAGGCGATCATGACGATCAGGAACCAGTCCACCGCCTTGACCCAGGGGTCGTTGTGTCCCTCGCCGCCCAGCATGTGATAGACCGTCCGCCGCAGGGATCGGCGGTGAGCATGGGCATTGTGCGAAGCTTGGCGGGCGGTCACGGCCGGCTTTTCCTGGGGAGAAAGGGGGAAAGCTGCAGGGAAGGTACCTTTTCGTTCTAGCTCTCGCAATGGCGGATGAAACATGCCAATTTCGCTGAAGTCGTGATTTTGCTGGCAGCCCGAAGACGATGACCGCTACATTAGATCAACATAATAAACAAGATGGTGAACAGGGCGGACAGGAGACCAGGATGACGACAGGCAAGGTGTATCTGGTGGGCGCCGGACCGGGCGACCCCGACCTTTTGACGGTCAAGGCCCTGCGCCTGATCGGCCAGGCCGAGGTGGTGGTGTTCGACCGCTTGGTCAGCCCGGAAATCATGGAATTGATCCCCCATGGCGTGACCCGCATCTATGCCGGCAAACAGACCGCCAAGCACGAGTTGGGCCAGGACGAGATCAACGAATTATTGGTGTCCTTGGGCAAAAGCGGCCGCCTGGTGGTGCGTCTGAAGGGCGGCGACCCCTTCGTCTTCGGCCGAGGGTCCGAGGAAGCGGAAGTGCTGTCCAAGGCCGGCATTCCCTTCGAGGTGGTGCCCGGCATTTCCTCGGCCTCGGGCTGCGCCACCTATGCCGGCATTCCGCTGACCCATCGCGGGCTGTCGCAAGGCGTGCGTTTCCTGACCGGCCATTGCCGCGACGGCAAGCCCTTGGAATACGACTGGGCCAAGCTGGCCGATACCGATTGCACGCTGGCCATCTATATGGGCCTGTCCAATTTGTCGCTGATCGCCGACGAGCTGATCAAGGCCGGGCTGGCCCCCGACATGCCGGCGGCGGCCATCCAGAACGGCACCACGCCGCGTCAGCGCCGCATCATCGGCACGCTTTCCACCCTGCCCGCCCGGGCGCAAGCCGCCGGCTTGAAGGCGCCGACCCTGATCATCGTCGGCCGGGTGGTGTCGCTGGCCGGCGCCTTGGACTGGTTCCACCACGACGGCCTCCAGGACCAGGCGCAACAGGCATGAGCGACGGCACCGCCCTGATCCTGGTCGGCCATGGTTCGGCCCGCCACCCGGAAAGCGCCGCCCCCATCCTGGCCCTGGCCGACGAATTGCGCCGAAGCGGTCCATGGTCCGAGGTGGTCGCCGTCTTCATGAAACAGGAACCATTCCTGGCCCAGGCCCTGGATCTGGTCCAGGCCGACCAGGTGGTGGTGATCCCGGTCTTCGCCGGCAAGGGCTATTACACCGACAGCCTGATCCCCAAATCCATGGGACTGGACGGGCCGGTCAGCCACCGTGACGGCCGTGTCATCCATTACACCCCGCCGGCCGGCGGCAACCCGCGCATTCCCGGTCTGATGGCCTGTCGCGCCGACGGCGTCGCCCGCGAGTGCGGCTGGCTTCCTGCCCAAACCAGCCTGTTGCTGATCGCCCACGGCTCGTCCCGGCCGGGCGGGGCGGGCGAAACACCCAGGGCCATCGCCGCCGCCATCGCCGCCCACAACCATTTCGCCGAAGTGGTGCTGTGCTTCCTGGAACAGGAACCCTTCGCCCAGGATTGGCAGGGCATGGTCAAGGGCGACAAGGTGGTGGCGCTGCCGCTGCTGGTGGCGCAAGGCATGCACGCCAGCCAGGACATCCCGCCGTTGTTCGGCCTGGTGTCGGGGCAAACCGGTCCGGTGGACATCGCCGGCCGCGTTGTGCGGCTGGCCACCGGCCTGGGCGCCGAGCCGGAACTGGTGGACATCATCGCCGAAATGGCCAAGACCGCGTTAAGTCCCGCCCCTTAAGCCCGCGCGGCGTTTGAGCGGCCCCGGCACGGGGCGCCCACTGGCGAAATCATGCCCCCGGCCACAGCCGACCGCCGCCTTGGCCGCCGGCCAGCACCACCGCCATCTGGCGGCGCAGTTCCGGCAGGAATACCCGCTTGTGGCGCATCTGCCAACGATCCAGCCGCCATTCCGGTTCAGCCCAGGCGATGTTCG
>JAIWOG010000130.1 GCA_020217035.1 Magnetospirillum sp.
GCGGACAGGTGAAGACGTGGGCGGCCAGCGGGCCGGTGGCGGTTTCCAGGCGGAACGGCCGCAACTCGTATTCCCAGCCTTCGTAGATTTGCAGACGGCGCACCGATTCGTCGTCCACGTCTTTCGCCACCACGCCCGGCAGGCGGGCGCCGGGCTGGGCCACCAGCATGGGATAATGACGCCCGGCCACGTGCGGGCGTCGCCAGCCGCGCAAGATCGCCGGCCGCACCGGCAATTCCTTGCCGCAGACGATGGCCCGCACGTCGTCATCCATCAGGGTGCCGAAGAAGAACAGGTTCATGCGGGCAGTTCCACCCCGCTGGCCCGCAACTGGCCTTCCAGTTCCGCCCGCAGGCGGCCAAGCCCGGCCTGATCGGCGGCCTCGCAACGGGCCACCAGCACGGCTTGGGTGTTGGATGCCCGCAAAAGCCACCAGCCGTCAGTGGTGTCGACGCGCACCCCGTCGATGGAATTGACGCAAGCGCCGGAAGCGGCCAGCCTTTCCCGCACCTCGGCCACCACCTGGAACTTCCTGTCCTCGGCGCAGTCGAAACGCAGTTCCGGGGTGTTGACCATGTGCGGCAATCGGTCCTTGCGCTCCGCCAGGTTTTGGCCTTGCCAGCGGCCGACGATGCCGAGCAGCCGGACCGCCGCATAAAGCGCATCGTCGAAACCGTAATAGCGGTCGGCGAAGAAGATGTGGCCGCTCATCTCGCCGGCCAAGGGTGCGCCGATTTCCGCCATCTGGGTCTTGATCAGCGAGTGTCCGGTGCGGCCCATGACGGCATTGCCGCCCAGCCGCGCCACTTCGTCGAAGAACACCTTGGACGCTTTCACGTCGGCGATGATGGTGGCGCCGGGGCGGCTCTTCAGCAGGTCTTCGGCCAGGATGACCAGGATCTGGTCGCCCCACAGGATGCGGCCCTGGCCGTCGATCACCCCGATGCGGTCGCCGTCACCGTCGAAGGCGATGCCGATGTCGGCCCCCAGATCGGCCACCGCCTTTTGCAGGTCGACAAGGTTGTGCGGCTCGGTGGGGTCGGGATGGTGGTTGGGGAAGGTGCCGTCGATGGTGCCGAACAACACGGTGTGGTGGCCGGGCAGCAGCCGGGTCAGCTTGCCGACGATCTCGCCGGCCGCCCCGTTGCCGCAATCCCACACCACGTTCAGGCCGCGTTCACCGTCGAAATCCTTGACCAACCGCCCGGCATATTCGTCGGCGACGTCGTCGGCGCTGGCGCCCCCCTGTCCGACGGCATAAGTCCCGGATGCTGCGATGCGACCCAGATCCTTGATGTCGGGGCCGAAGAACGGCTTGCCCGCCAGCACCATCTTGAAGCCGTTATGATTGGGCGGGTTGTGGCTGCCGGTGACCATGATGCCGCCATCGGCGCCCCGCGCCTTGGCGGCGTAATACAGCATGGGCGTCGGCCCGCGCCCCACGGCGCGGACCTGACAACCGGTGGTCACCAAACCCTCGATCAGCGCTTCGGCCAGCATGGGCGACGACAGCCGCCCGTCCCAGCCGACGCAGACCACCGATCCGCCGTTGTTCCTGACCCGGGTGCCGAAGGCCTGGCCGATGGCGCGCGCATCGGCGGCGGACAGCGTCTCGTCAATAATGCCGCGAATGTCGTATTCGCGCAGGATGGTGGGATGGAAGGTGTGGGTCATGTTCATCTCGTGTTAAACGACGTCACTTCCGCCTGCGCGAACATGACAAAAAATTAGACCACAGAGACACAGAGGCACAGAGAGATTTTGCCAGATGGCACGCGAAAACCGAGACGCGATGAAAGCCTCTCTGTGTCTCTGTGTCTCTGTGGTTCCAAACCTTTATGTGATCACCGTCGGCTCCACCCGCCCGGTCCGGGCCTCGATCTGTGCGACGTCGCGGGCGATATTGATCAGGTCGGCCAAGGCCACCTGCGGGTCAAGGTGATGTTGGGTCGCGTCGGGCTGGAATTGCTCGATATAGACACGCAAAGTTGCCCCCTCGGTGCCGGTGCCCGACAGGCGGAACACCACGCGGGAACCATCGGTGAAGACGATGCGGATGCCCTGCTTGGTGCTGACCGAACCGTCCACCGGATCGGTGTAGGCGAAGTCGTCGTTGAAGGCGACTTTATAGGCCCCCAGGCTTTCGCCCTTCAGGTCCAGGCCGCGCAGGTGGTCCATCAGGCCGTTGGCGGCAGTGCTGTCGATGCCTTCGTAATCATGGCGGGAATAGACGTTGCGGCCGTACTTGCCCCAATGTTCGCGCACGATGTCGGCCACCGACTGCTTGCGCGCCGCCAGCACGTTCAGCCACATCAGCACCGCCCACAGCCCGTCCTTTTCCCGAACGTGGTCGGATCCGGTGCCGAAGCTTTCCTCGCCGCACAAGGTGGCCTTGCCGGCATCCAGCAGGGTGCCGAAGAACTTCCAGCCGGTGGGGGTCTCGTAACAGGGAATCCCCAAAGCCTGGGCCACTCGGTCGGCGGCGGCGCTGGTCGGCATGGACCGGGCGATGCCGGCCAAGCCCTTGGCGTAGCCGGGGCAAAGGGTGGCGTTGGCGGCCAGCACCGCCAGGGAATCCGACGGCGTCACATAGAAGTTCTTGCCCAGAATCATGTTGCGGTCGCCATCGCCATCGCTGGCCGCACCGAAATCGGGGCCGTCAGCAGCGAAAAGCGCTTCCACCAGATCATGGGCATGCACCAGATTGGGGTCGGGATGGCCGTGGCCGAAATCTTCCTTTGGCTCGCCATTCATCACCGTTCCGGCCGGCGCCCCCAGCATGCCTTCCAGGATGGCCTTGGCGTAAGGGCCGGTCACCGCGTGCATGGCGTCGAACTTCATGCGGAATCCACCGGCGAACAGGGCGCGGATGGCGGCGAAATCGAACAGGCTTTCCATCAGGGCAGCGTAATCGGCCACCGGGTCGATGACCTGGACCACCATGCCGGCCAAGTCGCGCTCGCCGATGGTGTCGATGTCCATGTCGCTCGCCTCGACGATGCGGTATTCGGCGATATCCTTGGAACGGGCGAAGATAGCCTCGGTCACCGCCTCGGGGGCGGGACCGCCGGCCGGGATGTTGTACTTGATGCCGAAATCTTCGTCCGGGCCGCCGGGATTGTGGCTAGCCGACAAGATGATGCCGCCGTAGGTCTTGTATTTGCGGATGACGCAAGATGCCGCCGGCGTCGACAAGATGCCGCCCTGGCCCACCATGACGCGGCCAAAACCATTGCCAGCGGCCATCTTCAGGATGGTCTGGATGGCCTGGCGGTTGAAGTACCGCCCGTCGCCGCCCAAGACCAGGGTCTTGCCGCCGACGTCACCGATGGACTCGAAGATCGCCTGGACGAAGTTTTCCAGATAGCCCGGCTGCAGGAACACCCGCACCTTCTTGCGCAGGCCCGAGGTTCCCGGCTTTTGGCCGTCGAAAGGCGTGGTGGCGACGGTCTTGATGGCGGGCATGGCTTTTCTCCCCAGACTCTGCTGTTCACCCCTGGTTGATGGCGGAACCACACACGTCTGTCAATGGATCGACTAGAAGAGCCTGGACCATTTGCCTAAATGGCACCTGCATTTACAAGTCGTTGCTATTTAATAGAAAAAATCTAATTCGCAACATTATTTCCCTTGAATTCGCCGGCCAACCTGCCAAGTTATACAAACATAGGTATGCATTCTAATGTCTGGGGTAGCCATGCGCATCAACGAACCGATCACCGCCCGTGAAGTGATGATGAAAGATGGCGAGATGCTGGTGTCGCGTACCGACAGCGGCGGCCGCATCACCTTCGTCAACCAGGCCTTCATCGACATCAGCGGGTTCACCCGCGACGAACTGGTCGGCCAGCCGCACAATCTGGTGCGCCACCCCCACATGCCGAAAGAAGCCTTCGCCGATCTGTGGGCCACCATCAAGGCCGGCAAGCCGTGGGAAGGCTTCGTCAAGAACCGCTGCAAGAACGGCGACTTCTATTGGGTGCGGGCCAATGTCACCCCGGTGATGGAAAACGGCCAAGTCAGCGGCTATGTGTCCATTCGCAGCAAGCCCTCGCGCACCCAGGTGGCCGCCGCCGAGGCGCTTTACAAGGACTTCCGCGAGAACCGGGCGCAAGGACTGGTGATCCGCGAGGGCCGGGTCGAAAAAACCGGCTGGGCCGGCCGCGTCGCCCGCATGACCAGCGGCATCACCGCCGCCCTGGTCACCGCCATCGCCCTGCCGATGGGGCTGGCCCTGGCCGCCGCCGAGGCGGTGCAGTTGGACAGGCTGGCCGTGGCCGTGGCCTTGGTCGGCCTGAGCTTGCTGAGCGCCGTCGTCATGGGCCGTGCCGTGATCAAGCGGGTGCATCAGCCGCTGGAACGCATGGAAACCCACCTCGACGCCGTGGCGCGGGGCGATTTCAGCCACGAAATCGGCGACGAGAAAGTCACCGACTTCCAGCGCACCACCGCCTTGTTGCGGGCGATGAAGGCCAAGCTGGGCTATGCCCAGTTGGAAAAGATCGAGATGGACAAGCTGATGGAAGCGCAGCGGCGCCAGGACATGGAGCGCGTCGCCCAATCCCTGGATGCCCGCGTCCGCAACATCGTCGAACTGATCCAGATGTCGGCGGATTCCCTGCTGGGCAATTCCCAAACCTTGTCGGGCAACGCCGACGAAACCATGGTGCAGGCCGGCAACGTCACCGCCATGACCAGCCAAGTCACCTCCAATGTTCAGGCGGTGTCGGCGGCCACCCACGAATTGTCGTCCTCGGTGGACGAGATTTCCCGCCAAGTCTCCCACGCCGCCGCCATCTCCGCCGATGCGGTCGCCCAGGCCGGCCGCACGGACACCACCGTGCGCGGCCTGTCCGACGCCGCCTCGCGCATCGGCGAAGTGGTGCAGTTGATCCAGCAGATCGCCAGCCAGACCAACCTTTTGGCGCTCAATGCCACCATCGAAGCGGCCCGTGCCGGTGAAGCCGGCAAGGGTTTCGCCGTGGTCGCCAACGAGGTGAAGTCCCTGGCCAACCAGACCGCCAAGGCGACCGAGGAGATCGGCACCCAGATCGCCGCCATCCAAAGCGAAACCCGCACGGCGGTGGACGCCATCAAATCCATCTCGCAGACCATCGAGAACATCAACGAATTGTCGTCGGCCATCTCGGCCGCCGTCGAGGAACAGGGCGCGGCCACCCAGGAAATCGCCCGCAGCGTCGGCCAGGCCGCCGAAGGCACCCATCACGCCGCCGAAAACGTATCGGTGGTGGCCGGTGCGGCCGAGGAAACCAAACTGATGTCCGACCAGGTCACCGAGGCCGCCCGGGTGCTGCAAAACGTGTCAAGCCAACTGGCCGACGAGGTGAAGGGCTTCCTGGCGGAAATCCGCGCCGCTTGACCTCAAACGACAAAGGGGGCGCCCCCATGGGAGCGCCCCCTTTTTTCATGCGCCGCGTTTAGTTGCGGCCGATGCTGGTATAGGCGAAGCCGGCTTCCTTCATCTCGACCGGGTCGTAGACGTTGCGCAAATCGACCACCACCGGCGACGTCATGGCCGCCTTCACCTTGGTCAGGTTCAGCGCCCGGAACTCGTTCCATTCGGTGATGATGACCAGGCAGTCGGCCCCTTGCAGCGTTTCATAGGAATCGTTGCAATAGGAGATGCCGCCCAGCAGCTTCTTGGCTTCTTCCATGCCTTCGGGGTCGAACGCCTTGACGGTGGCGCCCGCGGCGACCAAGGCGGGGACGATGTCCAAGGACGGGCTGTCGCGCATGTCGTCGGTGTTGGGCTTGAAGGTCAGGCCCAGCACGGCAACGGTCTTGCCCGCCACCGAACCGCCGCAGGCGGCGACCACGCGCTCGGCCATGGCCTTCTTGCGCTTGTCGTTGACGTCGACCACGGTTTCGACGATGCGCAAGGGCGCGTCGTAATCCCGCGCCGTCTTGACCAGGGCCAGGGTGTCTTTCGGGAAGCACGAGCCGCCATAGCCCGGACCGGGGTGCAGGAACTTCTTGCCGATACGGCCGTCCAGGCCGATGCCCTTGGCCACGTCGTGGACGTTGGCGCCCACCTTCTCGCACAGATCGGCGATTTCGTTGATGAAGGTGATCTTGGTGGCCAGGAAGGTGTTTCCGGCGTACTTGATCAGTTCCGAGGTGCGGCGCGAGGTGAAGACGATGGGCGTCTCGATCAGGTACAGCACGCGGTAAAGCTGCTTCATCACCGCCCGAGCCTTGTCGGATTCGGTGCCGATCACCACACGGTCGGGCCGCATGAAGTCGTTGATGGCCGACCCTTCGCGCAGGAACTCGGGGTTGGACACCACGTCGAACTGGGCGTCGGGGCGGCGCTTCCTGATGATGGCTTCCACTTCGTCGCCGGTGCCCACCGGCACGGTGGACTTGGTCACCACCACGGTGTAGCCGGTCATGGCGTCGGCGATTTCCTCGGCCGCCGCATAGACATAGGACAGATCGGCATGGCCGTCGCCGCGACGCGACGGCGTGCCCACGGCGATGAACACCGCGTCGGCGTCCTTGACCGCCGCCTTCAGGTCGGTGGTGAAGGACAGGCGGCCGGCACGCACGTTGTCGGCGACCAGTTCGTCCAGGCCCGGTTCGTAGATGGGCATGATGTTCTGGTGCAGCTTTTCGATCTTGCCGGCGTCCTTGTCGACGCAGACCACGTCGATGCCGAATTCCGAGAAGCAGGTTCCCGACACCAGACCCACATAGCCGGTGCCGATCATGGCGATACGCATGAGGTGCGATCCTTGATTGGTTAGAACTTATACTTGGCCAGGGCTTCGCGAACCGAAGCCCCGATATCCTCGCGATCAAGCGCGAAGGCGATGTTGGCTTCCAGCCAGCCCACCTTGTCGCCGCAATCGAAACGCTGGCCGTCGAAGCGCAGACCGTGGAACGGCACCATGCCGATGGTCTGGCTGATGGCATCGGTCAACTGGATTTCGCCGCCGGCACCCTTTTCCTTCTTGTCCAGCACGTCGAACACCGCCGGGTGCAGGATGTAGCGGCCGATGATCGACAGCGTCGAGGGCGCCACCTCGGGATCGGGCTTTTCCACCAGCCCCTTGGCCTTGGCGACACGGCCGTTGTCGTGTTCCACGTCCAGGATGCCATAGCGCTTGGTGTGTTCGCGCGGCACGTCGCTGACGGCGACCACGTGGCCGCCCAGTTCCGTGTGGGCGGCGACCATCTGCTTCAGGCACGGGGTCTTGGCCAGGATCAAATCGTCGGGAAGCAGCACGGCGAAGGGCTCGTCCTCGACCAGGTCGCGGGCGCACCACACGGCGTGGCCCAGACCCAAGGGCTCGGTCTGACGGGTATAGCTCATCTGGCCGGATTTGGGCATCCAACTGGTGACCGCCTCGACCAGGTCGAACTTGCCGCGCTCTTTCAGCGTGCGTTCCAGTTCGGGATTGTGGTCGAAATGGTCTTCCAGCGCGTTCTTGCCGCGTCCGGTGACGAAGATGAAATGCTCGCAGCCGGCGGCGGCGGCTTCTTCCACGGCATATTGGATCAGCGGCTTGTCCACCACCGGCAGCATTTCCTTGGGCATGGCCTTGGTGGCGGGCAGAAAACGGGTGCCCATGCCGCCAACGGGAAACACTGCCTTGCGAACGCGACGTGCCATGAAGACGCTCCTTGGAGATCGTTAATCCACAGGAAGATTGCGGATGGGCGATGTTTTGCCACGCCCCTGCGTCCAAAGCAACGCCAGCGTCAGGACAAAAGGCGGTCGCGAGCCTGATTCAGCCGGGCGGCGATCCAGTTCGAGCCGCCACGGTCGGGATGGTTGGCCTCCATCAGCCGGCGATGGGCGGCCTTGATGGCGGCTGCGTCGGCTTCCGGCCCCACACCCAGGATCTGGCGGGCCTCGTCGACGCTCATGACGCCGGTGGGCGGAGCCGGCGGTTGCGGCGCGGGGCCGCCGCCAGCCATGCCGCGAAAGGTCTTCCATACCGCGTGCGCCTTCAGCGCCCGCTGCACCCACAGCCAGACGCCGGCCCCCACCGCCGCCAGACCGGCCAGCTTGCCGGTCAGCACCAGAAAGATTCCGAAAGCGAACAACAAGCCCGCCCCCAGGCCGGCCATGACCTTGGCGGCATGTTGGGGATGGGCCTTCTTCAGCCACCGGTACAGCAACCAGGCGGCGATGGGCAGGCCAATGGCAAGGGCAAGCGGCATCATGCGGATATTATAAGCGCGAAAGGCCGGGATCAAACGCCCGGCAAAAAATTCCCAAGCTTCCCGGTGGGCGGTTTTTGCCCACCGGGATTGCCGGGGATCATCAGAACGGCAGGATCACATCCAGCAATTGCTGGCCATAGCGCGGCTGCGTCAGGTCCGAGTTGACGCCGCGGCCGCCATAATAGATGCGGGCCTCGGCGATCTTGTCGTAGGTCACCGAATTGGCCGACGAGATGTCTTCCGGGCGGATGATGCCCTGGACATTCAACTCGCGCAGTTCGTAGTTCACGCGGATTTCCTGCTTGCCGGAAATCACCAGATTACCGTTGGGCAACACCTGGGTGATGATCGCCGCCAGGCTGACGGTCATGCTGTCGGTGCGGCCGGTGGTGCCGGTGTTGGTGTTGGTGCTGGTCCCGGTTGTGCCCACCAGATTGGCCGGGTCGACCGAATCGGGCAGCACCTTGTTCAAGGAATTCTCGAAGCCCAAAAGACCGGTGATCCCGGCTTCCTCGGTGCTGTCGCGCGATCGCGTCAACGTCGAGTTGAACGACGCGCTTTCGTTGGAGATCGCCACCGCCACGGTCAGGATGTCACCCACTTCCTTGGCCCGCTGGTCCTTGAAGAAGGCCCGGGCACCGGGACGCCACAGCGAGTTGGCGTTCTGCGGCGGCGCCACCGGTTGCGGCATGGGCATGACCACCGGCTGATAACCGGATTTCTGGGTCGGGTCCTCGATCTTCGACACGGTGGGACCGGATCCGACCTCGGACAGCCGACTGAGAGCGTTGCAGGCGGTCAGCGAACCGGCGGCCAGGGCCAGGATGGTGGTGCGAAGCAGGATGCGGCTGATCATGATGGCGTGCTCCGGAAGACGGGCTTAGTTGGACAGCAGGCGGGGACCGCCGGGGCTCACCGACACCAGGCCGGGACCTTCGACGACGGCTTCCACCGTGCGCTTGGATTGCAGGTTCTGAATGCGGATGATGTCGCCCTTGCCGCCGGCATCCTGGGCCTTGGCCTGGCTGGTCAAGCTCATGTTGGCGGTCTTCAGCGACACGGTCACCATGGCGTTGCGTTCCACCAGCACCGGCCGGCGCAGGTCGGACGCCCGAAGCGGCGCGTCGGGATGCAACTGCTGGCGCGGTTCCTGGCCGACGATCTGGTCAAGGTCGACCAGGATGTCGCGCCGCGCCACATCGGCCCGCATGGCCACCCACTTGATGTCGCCTTCGCTGATGACGTCGCCGCGGCTCAGACCGCGCGACAGCACCGGCACCCGGGCCACCGGGAAGACGCGGCCGTTGACACGTTGGCGAATGGCGGCCGGGCCGCTGCCCTCGATCTCGACGGTGGCGGCGAAACGGTGGTTGCGGATGTCGAGCGCCACATCGCGCACGACGACGGTGTTGGCGGTGCCGGCGGGGACCATGATGTTGAGCGCCGAGCGGTTGCTGATTTCCAGGTCGAAGGCACCGGCCATGCCTTCCAGGGTCAGGGCGTCGCGCAATTCGGCTTCCACCAGACGGATGTCCACCATCTGGCCGGCCCGTTCGATGACGATGCGGTCGAAGGCGGAAGCCGGCTGCCAGTCGATGGCGTTGGCCTGGGCCACGGCGCTCAGCCAGCGGGCGTCGGCGACGATGCGCTTGCCCGGCTGCGGGGCGCCGGCCAGGACCACCTCGGCCTTGGCGCCCAGGTTTTCCCAGATGTCGCCCAGCTTGACCACGTCGCCCTGGATGTTGGCGGTGGGCTTCAGGGTGACGGGCAGGCCGGCGGCCCAGGCGGGAATTGCGGCGGCCAACAGGACCAGGGTGGCGATGAAGCGCTTCATGGCGGCCTCGTTACTTCAGCTGGTTGATGGTGGACATCATCTCGTCCGAGGTCTGGATGACCTTGGAATTCATTTCATAGGCGCGCTGGGCGCTGATCAGGTTGGTGACCTCGGCGACCACGTTGACGTTCGAGGTTTCCAGGTATCCCTGCAAAAGCGTGCCATAGCCAGCGTTGCCCGGATTGCCGGTGATGGCGGCGCCCGAGGCGGGGGTTTCCATGAACAGGTTGTCGCCACGGGCTTCCAGGCCGGCTTCGTTGGCGAAGATGGCCAGGTTGAACTGGCCGGCCACCGTTTGGTCGGTCGAGCCGTCGCGCTTGATCAGCACCTGGCCCGAGGCGTTGACGGTGACGCCGGTGGCGTCCGACGGCACGGTGATGCCGGGCAACACCTGATAGCCTTCGTGGGTGACGATCTGGCCCTGGTCAGAGAGCTGGAACGAGCCGTCGCGGGTATAAGCGGTCTCGCCCGAGGGCAGCTGGATACGGAAGTACCCCTTGCCCTGGATGGCCACGTCCAAGGTGTTGTCGGTGCTTTGCACCGAGCCTTGTTCGGTGATGCGGTAGACCGCGGTGGTCTTGACGCCCAGACCCAACTGCACGCCGGTCGGCACGATGGTGCCGGCATCCGACGACGCGGCGCCGACACGGCGCAGGTTCTGGTACAGAAGGTCGCTGAACTCGGGCCGCCGCTTGGTGTAGGCGGTGGTGTTCATGTTGGCGATGTTGTTCGAAATGACTTCGACGTTGGTCTGCTGGGCCAGCATGCCCGTGGCGGCGATGTTGAGCGAACGCATCTCTCTTACTCCTTAACGGGCATCAATTGCGGGAAACGAAGACCTGCATGGCCTTCATCTGCCGTTCGTGTTCTTTCTCGATGATGTTCTGCAACGCCTGATACTGGCGCAGAACCTCGGTCATCTTGGTGATCTCGACCACCGGCTGGACGTTGGATTCCTCCATCATGCCTTGCACCATGGCGGGACGGTCGACCACTTCCGGGTCCTGGGTGGTCTCGTACAGGCTGTCGCCGATCTTGCGCATTTCCTGCTCGTTGGCGAAGCGCACCACCTTGATCTTGCCGACGATGCCGTTTTCGGTGGAGACCGAGCCGTCGGGGGTGATGGTGATCTTGGCTTCGTTGGGGGCCAGGATGATCGGGTTGTCGGCGTTGTCCATCACCGCCAAGCCCTGGGAATTCACCAGCATGCCGCCCTCGTCCAGACGGAAATGGCCGTTCCTGGTGTAGCGCATGCCGGCCTCGGTCTCGACCTGGAAGTAGCCGTCGCCGTGCAGCGCCAGATCCAGCGGATTGTCGGTCTTGGTGAAGGCGCCTTCGGTGGTGTTGCGCAACAGGCCCACGTCCTGGACGAAGGACAGCTTGGTGCCCTTGGCCCGGTCCACCGACCGGGTGTCCATCAGGTATTCGCGGAACATCATCTGCTCGCCCTTGTAGGCGGGCGTGTTGGCGTTGGCCATGTTGCCGGCGATGACGTCCAGTTGGCGCCACAGCGCGTTCTGACGTGAAAGGGCGATGTAGGATGTGTTTTCCATGGCTTCGTGACCTGTTGCAAAACTGGCCCGAAACACCTTGCAGGTCGCGTGCCAAGTGAAAGAAATGGCAGTTTTCCGCCACTTTTATTTTCAGCCTGCCTTTTCCTGGCAAGCCCTGCCGGGCAGATATTGCCGCCCGGGGCCGCCCTGGCTATGGTCTGGCTGCGGTCTTAGGGCCCGATGGGCTGGCAAGGATGCCAAGGGGCAACCTTCTGTTAACCCCAAAGGGCGTAGTTTAAAGGTCCGGGCGTGCGGCCGGCCGCGAACGCATGCTCCGACGTGATTTAGCCGAAGGCGGGGAAAGCATGGCCGAAGATCTGGAAGAGGATTTCGACGAAGGCGAGGGCCTAGAGGACCTGCCGCCCGGCGGTTCCAAGAAATCGCCGATCAAGAAGATCCTGCTGATCGTTCTGCCCATCCTGCTGCTGGTGGGCGCCGGCGCCGGCCTGTTCTTCTCGGGCGTGCTGGACGGGTTGCTGGGCAAGGGCGAACAGCCGGCCGAGGCACAGCAGGAAGCGCCCAAGGCGGACGCTCCCAAGGCTGTTGGCCCGGCGGTGTTCTACAACCTGCCGGAAATGCTGGTGAACCTGCAAAGCAACGGGCGCAAGCAATCCTTCCTGAAGATCCTGGTGGCGCTGGAGCTGGAAAGCCCGCTGGACGAACCCAAGGTGCAGCAGGTGTTGCCGCGCATCGTCGATTCGTTCCAGGTCTACCTGCGCGAGTTGCGGGTCGAGGACCTGCAAGGCGCCGCCGGCATGCACCTTCTGCGCGAGGAATTGCTGACCCGGGTTCAGGCGGCGGTCAAGCCGGTGAAGGTCAACGACGTTTTGTTCCGCGAGATGCTAGTCCAATAGGCGAAACGCATGGCGATGGATGAACCAGGCGGTGAGAACCGCACGGCGGACGATGAAGAAGCCCTGATGAAGGAATGGGCTGCCATGGCCGGTGGCGACACCGGCGATGGCGGTGGCGGCGAATCCGACGCCATGGCCGCCGAGTGGGAAGCCATGCTGGGCGGCGGCGAGGACGGCGGCGACGACCTGCCCAAGGATTCCACCCGCGTCCTGAACCAGGACGAAATCGACTCGCTGCTCGGTTTCGACGACGACCACGGCCGTGGCGACGACAAGTCCGGCATCCAGGCCATCCTGAATTCCGCCCTGGTGTCCTACGAACGCCTTCCCATGCTGGAAGTGGTGTTCGACCGCCTGGTCCGCATGATGTCCACCTCCATGCGCAACTTCACCTCGGACAACGTGGAAGTGTCGCTGGACAACATCTTGTCGCTGCGCTTCGGCGACTACCTGAACTCGATCCCGCTGCCCGCCATGCTGGCGGTGTTCAAGGCCGAGGAATGGGACAATTACGGTCTGTTGACCGTCGATTCGTCCTTGATCTACTCCATCGTCGACGTGCTGCTGGGCGGCCGACGCGGCACCGCGGCCATGCGTATCGAAGGCCGGCCCTACACCACCATCGAACGCAACCTGGTGGAACGCATGGTCCACGTGGTGCTGTCGGACTTGTCCGCCGCCTTCGACCCGCTGTCCCCGGTCACCTTCCGCTTCGACCGCCTGGAAACCAACCCGCGTTTCGCCACCATCTCGCGTCCCAGCAACGCCGCTATCGTCGCCAAACTGCGCATCGACATGGAAGACCGTGGCGGCCGCCTGGAACTGCTGTTGCCCTATGCCACCCTGGAACCCGTGCGCGAATTGCTGCTGCAGATGTTCATGGGTGAAAAGTTCGGTCGCGACTCGATTTGGGAAACCCACTTGGCTGAAGAGCTGTGGCTGACCGAGGTGCAGATGGAGGCGGTGCTGGACGAGCAGGTCATGGGCCTGCGCGAGGTGCTGAACTGGAAGGTGGGGTCGAAGATCATGCTGAACGCCCAACCCAATTCCCCCATCGACCTCAGGTGCGGCGACGTTTCCATGTTCCGCGGACGCATGGGCCGCAAGGGTCCGCACATCGCCATCCGCGTCGACGAAAAGATCAAGGGCTAGGGCCATGGCAATCGATTGGAAGATCATTCTTGATCTGTTGGTCTCGGTCCTGCTGGTGGCCACCATCGGCTACGCGGTGATGCTGAACCAGCGCCTGACCCAGTTGCGCAAGAACCGCGACGACTTGGCCAAGATCATCGTCAGCTTCAACGAAGCCACCGTGCGGGCCGAATCGTCCATTCCCAAGCTCAGGAAGGCGGCGGAAGAAGCCGGCCAGTCGCTGCAGGAACGGGTGGAGAAGGCGCAATCCCTGCGCGACGACCTGGCTTTCATGATCGAACGCGCCGACACCATGGCCAACCGTTTGGAAAACGCCGTGCGCTCCGCCCGCACCGAGGTCAAAGGCACCGCCCCGGTGCCGCCGCCGGTGCCGCGTGCCCAGACCGGGGGCAGCCCTGCCGCCAGCCTGTCTTCACCGGGACTGGCCGCCGCCTCGGCACGGGCCGCCACCATGGCCGCCGCCGCCGCCGCCAGCGAAATGGACGTGGACGACCGTTCGGAAGCCGAACGTGAATTGCTGCGCGCCTTGCAGTCCATGAGGT
>JAIWOG010000310.1 GCA_020217035.1 Magnetospirillum sp.
CGGCTTGCCGGCACCGGGCAGGCGGCCATCGGGGCCGCGCAACGGCGGGTCGCCGGGGCGGCGCTTGAACTCGGCGCGGCGCCCGGCGCCAAAACCGCCCTGGTTCCTCGGCGTCCAGGCCGGGCGGTTGACTTCCCGCATCTTGTCGCGGAAGGCTTGCAGATACTGATAGCGCACGGTCTCGTCGGCGATGGAGAACGCCTTGTCCTTCAACTCCTTCTCCAGCGCGGCGCGGCGTTCGGGCGTGTCCAGCGGCCGGTTGTCGGTGGCCAGGCGCCAGACCACGTCGAACAAAGGCTGGGCGGCGTCCAGCACCGCCTGCATGGCGGCTGGTCCCTTGGCCTTGATCAGCGAATCCGGGTCTTCCGGGGCGGGCAGCACGGCGAATCGCAACGACTTGCCCGGCTTCAGGATGGGCAGACCGCGTTCGGCGGCGCGGCCCATGGCCCGTTGGCCGGCATTGTCGCCGTCGAAACACAGGATGGGTTCGTCGGCCAGCCGCCACATTTCCTCGATCTGCGCCTCGGTCATCGCCGTACCCAAGGGCGCCACGGCGAAGGTGAAGCCGGCCTGATGGAGCGCGATGACGTCCATGTAGCCTTCCGCCGCCATCACGATATTGCGTTCCCGCGCCGTTTCGCGGGCCATGGCCAGGCCGTACAGCATGCTTCCCTTGTGGAACAAGGGCGTGTCGGGGGAATTCAGGTATTTCGGTTGGCCGTCGCCCAGGGTGCGGGCGCCGAAGGCCACCACCCGTCCCCGGCGGTCGGTGACCGGGAACATGACGCGGCCCCGGAAGAAATCGAAACTGGCGCCGCCCCGTCCCGGCGAAGCCGGGCCACTTGACGAATCACGGGCTCCGCCCGTATCGGGTTTCTTCAGCAGCCCGACCTCGATCAATTGCGCTTCCGGGCAGGCATCGCTCATCAGCGTAGTCTTCAGCGCTTCACGGGAATCGGGCGACCAGCCCAGGCGGAAACGGGCGATGGTGTCGTCGGTCAGGCCGCGACCGCGCAAGTAGGCCAACCCCTCGCGCCCGGCCGGACCGCGCAATTGCCGCTCGAAGAATTGGCAGGCCGCTTCCATGGCGTCGTGCAGAGATGCTCGCCGCGCCTCGACCCGACGTTCCTCGGGCGTCGCCTTGGGCACTTCCAGGCCGCATTCGGCGGCCAGGCGCTCCACCGCCTCGGTGAACGACAGGTGATGGGCCCGCATCTCGAAGCCGATGGCGTCGCCATGCGCCCCACAGCCGAAGCAGTGGAAGAAACCCTTTTCTTCATTGACCGTGAAGCTGGGGGTTTTTTCGTTGTGGAAAGGGCACAGGCCGTGGAATTCCCGCCCCTTCTTCACCAGCTTGACCCGACGCGACACCACGCCAACCAGATTGGCGCGAGCGCGGAGTTCATCCAGGAATTGGGGCGGGAAGGCCATCGTGCCCTACCCTTTCAGCCGATGGATCAGGCGCCCAGCAGCTTTTTGGTCAACGCGCTGGCCTTGGTGAAATCCATGGTTCCGGCGTGACGTTCCTTCAAGGCGGCCATCACCCGGCCCATGTCCTTGATGCCGCTGGCCCCCAGTTCGGCGATGACGGCCGAAACGGCCTGCGTCATCTCGTCCTCGTTCAGCTGACGCGGCAAGAACCGCTCGATGATGGCGATTTCGTCCACTTCCTGCTGCGCCAGTTCCAAACGGCCGCCTTGTTCGTAAAGCGAGATGCTTTCGCGGCGCTGCTTGATCATGGATTGCAGCATGGACAGGATTTCGTCATCGCTGATGCCATCCATCACGCCGCGCGAGCGGGCGGCGATGTCGCGGTCCTTCAGGGCCGCGAGGATCAGACGAATGGTGGACACCACCCGGCTGTCCTTGGACAGCATGGCGGCTTTCAAAGCATCGTTGAGCTGCGGACGCAGCATGGGGCCTCCCCGGAAAGTCCCGTCCCCCCGGACGAAAGAAAGCGATAACGCTATCCGGAATCGCCCCGCATGGCAACGACTCTGTGGCGCATTATGGGGTTGAATTCCCTTGGTTTTGGAATCCTTGACGGAAGGCCCGGATTTCTATAAGAAGCGGCCGTTTACCTGCCGCATCTCGGACCAACCAGGGTCCCTTTCGCGGGACTGAGCCTGGAACAAGCGGGCAAGTCCTCGCGTTCTTGTGCGGCCTAAAGCATATTATAGACACCCATCGTCCTGGCCCCGCCGGGACGACACGCCACGAAAAAGGACCGCCATGCCCAACTTCGACATCCCGCGCCCCCCCGGCGCCACCGCCGCCCTGGTCCTGGCCGACGGCACCGTGCTGTGGGGCAAGGGCTTGGGCGCCGCCGGCATGTCGGTGGGTGAAGTGGTGTTCAACACCGCCATGACCGGCTATCAGGAAACCCTGACCGATCCCAGCTATGCCGGCCAGATCATCACCTTCACCTTCCCCCATATCGGCAATGTCGGCACCAACGCCGAGGACATCGAGACGGTGACGCCGGCCGCCCGCGGCCTGATCGTGCGCGCCGACATCACCGAGCCGGCCAACTGGCGGGCCGCCAAGCATCTGGACGCCTGGATGAAGTCGTTCAACATGGTCGGCCTGGCCGGAATCGACACCCGCGCCCTGACCCGACGCATCCGCGATGCCGGCGCCCCCAACGGCGTCGTCGTCCACGCGCCCGACGGCAACGTCGACCTGCAAGCCGCCTGGGAAAAGGCCACCTCCTGGCCCGGCCTGGAAGGCATGGACCTGGCGCTGGACGTTTCTTGCACCCAAGGTTACGCCTGGGACGAGACCGAATGGGCGCTGGGCCAGGGCTACGGCAAGCAAGCCGATCCCAAGTTCCACGTGGTCGCCATCGATTTTGGGGCCAAGCGCAACATCCTGCGCTGCCTGGCCAGCGCCGGCTGCAAGGTCACCGTGCTGCCGGCCAAGTCCACCGCCGAGGACGTGCTGCGCCACCAGCCCGACGGCGTCTTTTTGTCCAACGGCCCCGGCGACCCGGCGGCCACCGGCGCATACGCCGTGCCCATGATCCAGGGCGTCATCGAAGCCGGCAAGCCGGTCTTCGGCATTTGCCTGGGCCACCAGATGCTGTCTTTGGCGCTGGGCGCCAAGACCTTCAAGATGGACACCGGCCACCGCGGCGCCAACCATCCGGTCAAGGATTTGGAAACCGGCAAGGTGGAAATCACCAGCCAGAACCACGGCTTCGTGGTGGACGAGGAATCGCTGCCCGCCAACGTGGAAGTCACCCACCGGTCGCTTTTCGACAAGTCGGTGGAAGGCATCAAGGTCAAGGACAAGCCGGTGTTTTCGGTGCAATACCACCCGGAAGCCAGCCCCGGCCCCATGGACAGCCATTATTTGTTCGACCGCTTCGTCGACCTGATCGCCCAGTCGAAGTAAGCAAGCCTGTTTTGACAGGGGTGCGCCGATCGCGCCCCAAACCTTATCTGGAAGCGTTCCGCCATGCCCAAACGTACAGACATCAAATCCATCCTGATCATCGGTGCCGGTCCCATCGTCATCGGTCAGGCGTGCGAGTTCGACTACTCGGGCGTGCAGGCGTGCAAGGCGCTGAAGGAAGAAGGATACCGGGTCATCCTGGTGAACTCGAACCCGGCCACCATCATGACCGATCCCGGTCTGGCCGACGCCACCTATATCGAACCCATCACCCCCGACGTGGTGGCCAAGATCATCGAGAAGGAACGCCCCGACGCTCTGTTGCCCACCATGGGCGGCCAGACAGCGCTGAACACGGCGATGAAGCTGGCCGATGACGGCGTCCTCGACAAGTTCGGGGTGGAAATGATCGCCGCCAAGCGCGACGTCATCGCCAAGGCCGAAGACCGCCTGCTGTTCCGCGACGCCATGGACAAGATCGGCCTGGACAGCCCGAAAAGCCGGGTCGTCAAGACCCTGCCGGAAGCCCGCGAGGCCCTGGACTTCGTCGGCCTGCCGGCCATCATCCGCCCCAGCTTCACCCTGGCCGGCACCGGCGGCGGCATCGCCTATAACATCGAGGAATACGAAAACATCGTCTCCGGCGGCCTGGCCGCTTCCCCGGTGCACGAAGTGCTGGTGGAAGAATCGGTCCTGGGCTGGAAGGAATACGAGATGGAGGTTGTCCGCGACAAGAAGGACAACTGCATCATCATTTGTTCCATCGAGAACGTCGATCCCATGGGCGTGCATACCGGCGATTCCATCACCGTGGCCCCGGCGCTGACGCTCACCGACAAGGAATATCAGATCATGCGCAACGCGTCGCTCGCGGTGCTGCGCGAGATCGGCGTCGACACCGGCGGCTCCAACGTCCAATTCGCCGTCAACCCCAAGAACGGCCGCATGACGGTCATCGAGATGAACCCGCGCGTGTCGCGGTCGTCGGCACTGGCGTCCAAGGCCACCGGTTTCCCCATCGCCAAGGTCGCCGCCAAGCTGGCGGTGGGCTACACGCTGGACGAGTTGGCCAACGACATCACCGGCGTGACACCGGCGTCGTTCGAGCCGACCATCGACTACGTGGTCACCAAAATTCCGCGCTTCACCTTCGAGAAGTTCCCCGGTGCCGACCCCAACCTGACCACGTCCATGAAGTCGGTGGGCGAGGCCATGGCCATCGGGCGGACCTTCCAGGAAAGCCTGCAAAAGGGCCTGCGGTCCATGGAGACCGGCCTGACCGGTCTGAACGAAGTGGAAATCCCCGGTGCTTCCGCCGCCGACCGCAAGGACGCGGTGAAGAAGCAACTGGCCATTCCGCGCCATGACCGTCTGCTGGTGGTGGCGCAAGCCTTCCGCCTGGGCCTGACCGTGGACGAGATCCACAACGCCTGCTTCTTCGACAAGTGGTTCCTGGAGCAGATCAAGGCCATCGTCGAGGCCGAGGAAGAAGTCCGCGTGGGCGGCCTGCCCATCGACGCCGCCGGCATGCTGCGCCTGAAGAAAATGGGTTTCTCGGACCAGCGTCTGTCGGAATTGTCGGGCAAGACCCTGACCGAAACCGCCTTCCGTCGCGAAGTGCTGAACGTCAAGCCGGTGATGAAGCGCATCGACACCTGCGCCGCCGAATTCCCGTCGTCCACCGCCTATATGTATTCGTGCTACGAAGGCGACGGCATCAACCCGGCCGAATGCGAGGCCGACGTCTCCGACCGCGACAAGGTGGTCATCCTGGGCGGTGGTCCCAACCGCATCGGCCAGGGCATCGAATTCGACTATTGCTGCGTTCATGCGGCTTACGCCCTGGATGACGCCGGCAAAGAGACCATCATGGTCAATTGCAACCCGGAAACCGTCTCCACCGATTACGACACCTCGGACCGGCTGTATTTCGAGCCGCTGACCGCCGAGACGGTGATCGAGCTGGTGCGCAAGGAACAGGCCAAGGGCCGCGTGCTGGGCTGCATCGTGCAGTTCGGCGGCCAGACCCCCTTGAAGCTGGCCCACGCCCTGGAAAACGCCGGCATCCCCATTCTGGGCACCAGCCCGGACAGCATCGACCTGGCCGAAGACCGCGAGCGCTTCCAGCGCCTGTTGCAGGATCTGGGCCTGAAGCAGCCGCCCAACGGCACCGCCCGGTCGCTGGACGAAGCCAAGGCGGTGGCCGATCGCATCGGCTATCCGGTGGTCATCCGCCCCAGCTTCGTGCTGGGTGGCCGCGCCATGCAGATCGTCTATGACCACGAGGCGCTGGAACGCTACATGAAGGAAGCGGTGGTGGTGTCGGGCGACGACCCGGTGCTGATCGACTTCTACCTGAAGAACGCCATCGAAGTGGACGTGGACGCCCTGGCCGACGGCACCGACGTCTTCGTCGCCGGCATCATGCAGCACATCGAGGAAGCCGGCATCCATTCCGGCGATTCCGCTTGTTCGCTGCCGCCCTATTCGTTGGACGACGCGACCATCGCCGAACTCGAGCGCCAGACCGTCGCCCTGGCCAAGGCGCTGAATGTGCGGGGCCTGATGAACGTGCAATACGCGGTTCAGGACGGGGTGATCTATATCCTGGAAGTGAACCCGCGGGCCAGCCGCACCGTGCCCTTCGTCGCCAAGGCCACCGGCATCCCCATCGCCAAGATCGCGGCGCGCGTCATGGCCGGCGAGACGCTGGCCAGCTTCAACCTCAAGAAGGAAAAGCTGGACCACGTGGCGGTCAAGGAAGCGGTGTTCCCCTTCGCCCGCTTCCCCGGCGTCGACATTCTGCTGGGCCCGGAAATGAAGTCCACCGGCGAGGTCATGGGCATCGACCGCGACTTCCCACTGGCCTTCGCCAAGGCTCAGCTGGGCGCCGGCACCGTGTTGCCGACCCAAGGCACCGTGTTCATCTCGGTGCGCGAGGGCGACAAGCCGGAAATGATCGATGTGGGCAAGAAGCTGCAAGCCATGGGCTTCAAGCTGATGGCCACCGAAGGCACGGCGCGGACCCTGCGTGAGGCCGGCTGTACCGTCGAGCAGGTCAACAAGGTCCTTGAAGGCCGCCCCCATTGCGTCGACGCCATGACCAACGGCCAGATCCAGATGGTGTTCAACACCACCGAGGGCAGCCAGGCGGTCAAGGATTCGTTCTCGATCCGCCGCTCGGCGCTGCAATACACCATCCCGCACTTCACCACGGTGGCCGGCGCCAAGGCGGCGGTCGAGGCCATCGCGGCCTTGAAGCGCGGGGCGCTTGATGTTGCGCCGCTGCAATCGTACTTTAAGAACTCGTTCTGACGCGGGGGCTTTGAAGGAATGGAAAAAATCCCGATGACTCCGGCCGGTTTGACCGCGCTGGAGGACGAATTGCGTAACCTGAAGGCGGTGGAACGCCCGGCGGTGATCAAGGCCATCGCCGAAGCGCGTGAACATGGCGACCTGTCGGAAAACGCCGAATACCACGCCGCCCGCGAGCGTCAGAGCTTCATCGAAGGCCGGGTCGCCGAGTTGGAAGACATCATCAGCCGCGCCCAGGTCATCGACGTGACGCAGATGTCGGGTGACCAGGTGCGCTTCGGCGCCACCGTCACCCTGGCCGACGAAGACAGCGACGACGAAGTGGTCTACACCATCGTCGGCGCCCACGAAGCCGACATCAAGTCGGGCCGCATGAGCGTGCATTCGCCGCTGGCCCGCGCCCTGATCGGCAAGCATATCGGCGACACGGTGGAAGTCACCACCCCGGGCGGGTCGAAATCCTATGAAGTGGTGGACGTGAAATACGTCTGACCGCCGTCAGGGATGCGGAAACGAAGAAGCCCAGGGATCACCTGGGCTTTTTTCATGGCGCGGAGACCAAATGGGCGACCACCCATTTGATGCCCTCCACCTCGCCGGCATCTTCCTTCAGCGCCTGGGCCTGGGCCTTGTCGGCGACGCCGCCCAGCAGGAAGGCGACGTTGTTCAGCACCCGGATGGTCAGGCCCGACTTGCCCGCGATTCCCAGGGTCTGGCGGACCTTGTTTTCCATGGCCTGATCGGGGATGAACAGGTCGAGTGCGCGGTCTTCGGCCAGCACCAATTCGTTCCGCACCTTGGTGACGCCCTGAACGCCGGCGGCGGCCTGTTCGGCGCGGCGGCGCTGTTCGGGCTTGATCACCGCGCCCATCAGCAAGACAGTGCCGTTCCACACCTCGACGGTGACGGCGCGGAAGGCCGAAGCATCCAGTGCGCGGATTTTGCGTTGGGTCAGGGACTGGATGACGTCGTCACGGTTCGCGTCCTGGCGCGAACGTTCGACGGTCGCCACCGCAGCATGGGGGGCCGGCCCCGACACCGTCGGGGTGGGGCTTGACGCCGTCTCGCCGGTGGTCTGGCAGGCCGCCAGGGCCAGGCAGGTTGACATCAGGACCACCATGCGAAGGGACATGCTCAGCTCTCCTCGTCCTCGGGCAGACCGCGAGCCTTGCGATAGCGCCGCCACAGCCACAGCCCCAGCACGGTGGAAACCACGAACAGCATGGCCGACAGGATGGTGTTGGTGACGGGGTCCAGTTCCATGCCGCCGCCCAGCAAGGCGAAGACGATGGTTTGCGGCAAATAGCCGATGGCCGAGCCGGCGAAGAACGGCAAGGCCCGCACCCCCGACACCCCGGCCGCCAGGTTGGCCACCAGGTTGGACGAAAACGGCGACAGCCGCAGCACCAAAGCCATGGTCATCGGGTTGCCGGACAAGAAGTCGTCGATCTTCTTGACCCGTCCTGGAAAGCGCCGGGCCAGGAAGTCGCGGCCCATGAAGCGGGCGTAGTAGAACACCCCCAGGGCGCCCATCAGGGTGGCCAGCAGCGACAGCAGGGTGCCCAGCAGGAAGCCGAAGGCATAGCCGCCCAGGAACGACACCACCTGACGCGGCATGCCGAGCGCGGTGAACGAGGCGCCGACCAGGATGAACAGGGCTTCGCCCCACAATCCCTTGCCGCGCACCTCGGAATCGACCCAGCCGCTTTCCAGCATGCTTTTCAGGCCGACCAGTTCCAGCAGGGCGCCGACCGCCGCCAAGGTGGCGATCAGCACCAGGCCGCGCAGCAGCACCTTGGGGTCCAACAGAGGGTGGCGCTTGGCGGCCATGACGGTGTCGTTCATTGCGGCGGGATTTCGACCACCGGGTTGCGCGAGCGGCGCATCAGCCACATCACCCCCAGCAGGTCGGGAACCCCCACCAGGGCCCGGCGCAGATTGCTGTAATTGGAAGCGCCGGCCCCACGCGGCCGATGGTTGACCACCACCGATTCCACCTTGCCGCCGGCCCGGATGGTCAAGGCCGGCAGATAACGGTGCATGTGGTCGAAGCGGGGCAAATCCAGGAACAGGGCGCGGCTGAACAGCTTCGAGCCGCAGCCGGTGTCCGGGGTGTTGTCCTTCAGCGCCCAGGCACGGATGGCGTTGGCCGCCTTCGACGCCCAACGCCGTGACGAGGTGTCCTTGCGGTTGGCCCGCCATCCGGCGATCAGAAGTTTTTCCCGGCTGGCTTCCGGTTCGGCCTTCCAGCGGGCCAGCATGTTGGGAATGTCGGCCGGGTCGTTCTGGCCGTCGCCGTCCAGCATGGCGATCAGCGGCGCGGCTGCGTGCTTGACGGCGGTGGCGATGGCCTGGCTTTGGCCGCAACTGGCTTGATGACGGACGAAGCGCAGACGCGGGAACCGGGTCCGCGCCTCGACCAGCTTGGCGGGTGTCGCGTCAGTGGAACCGTCGTCCACATAGATGATTTCGAACTCGGCCACACCGTCCAGCGCCGCGTGAATCTCGCTCACCAGCGGCAGGATGTTGTCGGCTTCGTTCTTGACGGGAACCACCACCGCCAGTTCGGGCAGCGTCTTCATGGTGTCACCTTGACGTCGGGGGTCACGCCAGGCCGCCCCGGCCCATGGCCAGGAACTTCTCGCGCCGCCGGGCCCGCAGCACGCCGCCTTCTACGCCGCCCATGCCGCGCAGCGCCGAATCCAGCGATGCCGACAGATTTTGCATCATCAGGTCGCGGTTACGATGGGCGCCGCCCAGCGGTTCCTCGACGATGCCGTCGCAAACCCCCAATTTGTGCAGGTCCTGGGCGGTCAGGCGCAGGGCCTCGGCGGCATCCTTGGCGTGTTCACCAGACCGCCACAGGATCGAGGCGCAGCCTTCCGGGCTGATCACCGAATAGATGGCGTGTTCCAGCATCAAGACGGTGTTGGCGGCAGCCAGGGCGATGGCGCCGCCCGAGCCGCCTTCGCCGATGATGGCGGTGACGAAAGGCACCCGGATGTCCAGGCAGGTCTCGATGGACCGGGCGATGGCTTCCGCCTGGCCACGGGCTTCCGCCTCGACGCCGGGATAGGCGCCGGCGGTGTCCACCAGGGTCAGGACAGGCACCTGGAAATGGTCGGCCATTTCCATCAGGCGCACCGCCTTGCGATAGCCCTCGGGCTTGGCCATGCCGAAATTGTGCTTGAGGCGGGTTTCGGTGTCGTGGCCCTTTTCATGACCCAGTACCATCACCGACTGGCCGCGGAAACGACCCAGGCCGCCGATGATGGCGTTGTCCTCGCCAAAGCAGCGGTCGCCGGCCAGCGGCGTGAAGTCGGTGATTAGGGTGCGGATGTAATCCAGCGCATGCGGGCGGTCGGGGTGACGGGCCACCTGCGTCTTCTGCCACGGCGTCAGCTTGGCGTAGGTCGCCCGCAGCAGCTTGTCGACCTTGGTCTGAAGGCGCCCGACCTCTTCGGCGATGTTGACGTCGCCACCATCGGTCAGATGGCGCAACTCTTCGATCTTGCCTTCAAGCTCGGCGATGGGCTTTTCGAATTCCAGGATATGCATGGGAGGCTTCATACCACAGCAGAGACTGGGGGCAAGAAAAAGCACGCCCCCAGGAAAAAGGAAAGCGCGGAAAAAAGGAAAGCGGCAAAAAAGCAAAGGGGCCGAAGCCCCTTTGCCCTGTCATGCTGAACCCGTCCGGCCCGGACGTCGGGGGGATCAGCTTTTGGCGCCCCTGCGCGCCGGTTTCGGATCCATTCCTTCGTAAAGCGGCCAGGCGCCGGTCGCCACCGCGTCCAACGACGGCGAGCTTTGACCCATGCGGGAACGGTAAATCCAGAAATTGGTCATCACCCGCTCGACGAAGGTGCGGGTTTCCCGCGACGGCAGCGCCTCGATGAACAGCAACGGGTCGTCGTTGTGCTTGATGGTCGCCAGCCACTGGCCCAGCTTGCCGGGACCGGCGTTGTAGGCGGCGGCCAGCAGCAGCAAATTGCCGTTGACCGGCTCCTCGCTCATCAATTTGGACAGGTATTTCTGACCCAGGGCCAGGTTGGCTTCCGGCACGTGCAGGTTGTCGCGGGCGGCGCGGCCGCCGATGGCCACCGCGGTGGCCGGCATCAACTGCATCAGGCCCGAAGCCCCGGCGCCACTTTTGGCGTTGGGGTTGAACGACGATTCCTGGCGCACGAAGGCATAGACCAGGGCCTTGTCCACCTGCCAGCCGCCCTTGGGGCTCCAATCGGGCAGCGGATAGGCGGCGGCGTCGTTCAGCAGGCCGGGGGTCATCCCCCCCAGACGCACCGCCAAGCCGGGCATGTCGCCGGCATGGGCCATCACCATCATGGATTGGCGCAGCGCCTTGGTGGCCCGCGGATAAGCCTTGCGCAGCTCTTCCTCGGCCAAGTCGGTCTGGCCGATCTGCACCAGCGCCAAAGCGCGGCGCGCCCCCGGCGCCCGCATCAGCAGGTCGGAATCGGCCTCGGTGAAGGGCGGGCTTTCCCAAGAGAACAGGGTTTCGTAACCCAGGGTCTGCCGCGCCAGCATGCCATAGAAGGTACGCGGATAGGTGGCGGCGATTTCCAGCCAGTGGTTGACCACTTCGGGACGGCGCGACACCAGATTGGCGCGGGCCGCCCAGAAGGCGCCGGCGGAAACCATCCACGACGATTCGGACTCGGCGTTGGCCACCGCCTCGAAATGCTTGCGGGCCAGTTCCGGCTTGCCCAGGCGCCATTGCGCCAAGCCGGCGATCCAATGGGCCGACGGCACCTCGACGCCCGAGCGTTCGGCGGCCTGGGCCGCCCACACGGCGGCTTCTGCGTCGCGGCCGCTGGCGAAATGGTCGGCGGCCATCAGGGTCTTCATCTGGTCCACGTCCAGGGCGGACAAGGCGGCGGCGTCACGACCGGTCAACAACGCCAAGGCGCCGGCACCGTTGTCCTGGCGCAGCAACTGGCGGAACTTGGTCTTCAGCGCCTTGACCTTGGGCGACCCGGAATCGGTGCTGTAGGTGGCGCCTTCCCAATTGGCGCCTTCGTCCGAGGTGTCGATGCCGGTGCCCTTCAAGGCACCCTTCACCGGCGGCTTCAAGGCGCCGAAGCCCTTGACGCCCTTGGCGGTGGCCAGCTTGTAGATGGCTTCCGATTGCGGCAGGTCGGCGTTGTCGGCCATCCACGCCCGCAATTCCTGGTACTTGGGACGATAGCCCGATTGCAGATAGCGCTGGGCCAGGACATGGCCTTTCAGCAGGTCGTCCTTGACCTTGCCCATCTCGCGATCGGCGGCGGCCCATTGGCCTGCGGCCTGCATCTTGAAGATGCGGGAATAAAGCGCGGCGTCTTCGGCGGAAAGCGGACGCGGCAACGGGGCCACACGGGCCTCGCGTCCGATGCCGGGCATCACCGCAGCGGTGCGGGTGCCTTCGGCGGCGGACGCGTCCGCAAGGTCGGTCTTGGCACGGTCGGCCGCGTAGGCCGGCACGGTGGCGCCAAGGATGACTGCCGTCAGCACCGGGAGGAGCCTGTTTCGCAAGGCCTTGCCTCTCGTGTTGTTATCGAAAATATCGAACATCCTGCGCGGTTTTATAAATGACCTGCGCACCGGAAAGCAAGCCCGGATGCTGGGAAAATATGGGCTATCGGCGGAAAATTATTAAATATCAACATCTTACAAGACGATGCCGATGTCTGCTTAGGAAATCATGTCCAGACGCTTGCGGATGGCCACCAAGTCGCGCCATGCCTCGCGCTTGGCCGCTGGCGTGCGCAGCAGATACGCGGGATGGAAGGTGGCCATGGCCGGCACCGGGCGCGGCAGGCCCGGTGAAGAGAAGTCGAACCAGCGACCGCGCAGCCGGTTGATGCCCTCGTGACGGGCCAACAACGCCGAGGCGGCGGCGCCGCCGAACAGGATCAGCAGCTTGGGGTCCACCAATTCCACATGGCGGATGACGAAGGGCAGGCAAGTGGCCACCTCCTCGGCGGTGGGCTTGCGGTTGTCCACCGGCCGCCAGGGAACCACGTTGGTGATATAGACGGTTTCCCGGTCCAGACCGATGGATGCCAGCATGCGATCCAGCAACTTGCCCGAACGCCCGACGAAGGGCAGGCCCTGCCGATCCTCCTCCTGTCCCGGCGCCTCGCCGATGCACATGACACCGGCTTCCGGGTTGCCGTCGGCGAACACCGTGCTGATGGCCGTCCGCTTCAACGCCAAGCCGTCGAAGGCTTCCAGGGTATGACGCAATTGCGCCAGGTCGCGGCACCCGGCCGCCAAATGGGCGGCGGTGGCGCCGTCCTGGAGCGGAGCCGGGGAACGGGGCTCGGCCGGCGGTGCGGCGGGCACGGGCCGGCTTGGCGCCGGCGACAC
>JAIWOG010000131.1 GCA_020217035.1 Magnetospirillum sp.
CCCCGGCGACCCGCCGTTGCGCGGCCCCGATGGCCGCCTGCCCGGTGCCGGCAAGCCGCCGCCGCCGGCCGCCGACGATTCCACCTGGCTGAGGAAGGCCGAGGCCAAGCTTCTGGCCTTGGTGCTGTGGCATCCGCCGCTGCTGGAGCAGGTTTTCGAGGCCCTGGGCGAAACCGGCTTTTCCGACAAGAGCCTTGACAATCTTCGCCGCGGGATTCTAAAGCACCTGCACATTGTCCATGACCTTGACTCGGACCAGCTTGACGCCCATCTACGGGCGGATGGGTTGGGCGCCGGGCTGGACGCGTTGATGGACAGCGATGAATTCAGGATCGGGCGGGTCGAAACCATCACCGACGCCAGACAGCACTGGGACCGTCATTTCAAGCGTTACGCCTGGAAGAAGGGATTGTCCGGCGATATCGGCCACGCCGCCCGCCAATTGGCGGAACACATGTCGGCGGACGTTTTCGACCGCTTCGCCGCGTTGAAGGAAGTGGGCCGTGCCGTCGCCCAGGACGACGACGACAACGGTTCAGGGTTCTGATATCTTCTCGCCCCGGCCCCAACCCAAGGGGGGATCGGGCAGGGGCTTTTTGCGCATTAGGAGCACCGGGTTAATGGCGACCAAACCTCAGAATACGGCGGAAGTCAACGAGAGCCAGGACGAGAACCTGGACGGTCCGCTGCTCGACGCGCTGGGCGTCGCCGTCAAGAAGATGGTCACCCGTGGCCGCGAGCGCGGCTATGTGACCTATGACGAGCTGAACGCCGCCCTGCCGCCCGACGAAGTGTCGTCGGAACAGATCGAAGACACCATGGCGATGCTGTCCGAAATGGGCATCAACGTGGTGGAAAGCGAAGAAACCGACGAAGCCGCCTCGCCGGAAGCCGAGGAAGAGGAAAGCGAATCCAGCTCGGGCGCCGGTAACGTCGATGAAGAGGATCTGGGCCGCACCGACGACCCCGTCCGCATGTATCTGCGCGAGATGGGCTCGGTCGAACTGCTTTCGCGCGAAGGCGAAATCGCCATCGCCAAGCGCATCGAAGCCGGCCGCGAGATGATGATCGGCGGCATCTGCGAAAGCCCGCTGACCATCCGCGCCGTCATCGAGTGGCACGACGCCCTGCAGCAGGGCCGCATGCTGCTGCGCGACATCATCGACCTGGACGCCACCTACGGCGCCGGCCTCAGCGAAGAGGAAATGGAGGCCGAGGAGGTCGAGGCCGAGGCCGGCGAGGAAGAAGAGGCCGAGGAAGCCGAGGGCGAAGGCGAGCGTGAGGGCGAGAACGCCGAAGGCGCCGAAGGTGACAGCGACGGCGAGGAGAACTCCATCTCGCTGGCCGCCATGGAAGCCCAGCTGATGCCGCAGGTGCTGGAAACCTTCGAAGCCATCGCCGCCACCTTCCTGAAGATGGAAAAGGCGCAAAAGGACCGCATGGCGGCGCTCTCCAAGGGCGAGAACGTCTCGGCGGCCCTGGAAAAGAAATACGACAAGCTGAAGGCGGAAATGGTCCGCCTGATGGAAGACGTGCATCTGAACAACGCCCGCATCGAGCAGTTGGTCGAACAGATGAACGGCCTCAACAAGCGCTTGATGGGCATGGAAGGCCGGCTGCTGCGTCTGGCCGAATCCTGCAAGGTCAAGCGTCAGGACTTCCTGGACAGCTATTTCGGCTCGGAACTGGACCCCAACTGGCTGGAAACCGTGGGGGCCAAGTCCAAGCAGTGGAAGGACTTCGCCGAAAAGCACAAGCGCGACGTCACCGAATTGCGCAGCCAGATCGGCGTGGTCTCGGCCGAAGCCGGCCTGCCCATCACCGAGTTCCGTCGCATCATCCAGACGGTGCAGAAGGGCGAGCGCGAGGCCAGCAAGGCCAAGAAGGAAATGATCGAGGCCAACCTGCGTCTGGTCATCTCGATCGCCAAGAAGTACACCAATCGCGGCCTGCAGTTCCTGGACCTGATCCAGGAAGGCAATATCGGCCTGATGAAGGCGGTGGACAAGTTCGAGTACCGCCGCGGCTACAAGTTCTCGACCTACGCCACCTGGTGGATCCGTCAGGCCATCACCCGGTCCATCGCCGACCAGGCTCGCACCATCCGCATCCCGGTGCACATGATCGAGACCATCAACAAGCTGGTGCGCACCTCGCGCCAGATGTTGCACGAGATCGGACGCGAGCCGACGCCGGAGGAACTGGCGGAAAAGCTCAGCATGCCCTTGGAAAAGGTGCGCAAGGTGCTGAAGATCGCCAAGGAACCCATTTCCCTGGAAACCCCCATCGGCGACGAGGAAGACAGCCATCTGGGCGACTTCATCGAGGACAAGAACGCCGTCCTGCCCTTGGACGCCGCCATCCAGGCCAATTTGCGCGAAACCACCACCCGGGTGCTGGCCAGCCTGACACCCCGTGAGGAACGCGTGCTGCGCATGCGTTTCGGCATCGGCATGAATACCGACCACACCCTGGAAGAAGTGGGCCAGCAATTCAGCGTGACCCGCGAACGCATCCGCCAGATCGAGGCCAAGGCGTTGCGCAAGCTGAAGCACCCGTCGCGGTCGCGCAAGCTGCGCAGCTTCCTCGACACCTAGGATCTTTTCGGTTATTGAAAAAACCCCCTGCCCGTAACGCGGGCGGGGGGCTTCGTCTTCGGTGGGGCCTGTAGCTCAATGGTTAGAGCCGGCCGCTCATAACGGCTTGGTTGGGGGTTCGAGTCCCTCCGGGCCCACCAATCTTCAAACTGCAATCTGCCCTGCGTTCGTGAACCCACGGGGAAGCCCTGGAGTGAGGGGGCGCCGCCACGCGCCATGATCCCGGCGCCTTGCCGGGGCGCGTCGAGGTGCCGATGGGGCTCGGCTTTCACACAAGCGAGGGCTTCGTCCCCGATGCCCTCGCTCCCCCGCGCCTGCACGGCTTTCCTTTACTCGGCCGCCACCACCGCGGCCTTGGTGGTGGGGTTGGCCAGGCGCCCGACCATTTCCTTGGGCACGATCTGGCGGAACTTGGGCAATTGGCGATCCCAGTCGGCCAGGATGCTTTCGGCCCAGGCCGATTGGGTCTCGGCCACGTGTTCCTTGATCAGATCCTTCAACACCCCTTGCCAGTATTCGGTTTCCACCGCCTGGACCAGGATGCTTTCCGGGTTGGCGTTGTGGGCGAAGCTGGTATCGGTGTCGTAGACGAAGGCCATGCCGCCGGTCATGCCGGCGCCGAAATTGGCCCCCACCGGTCCCAGGATGGCGACGGTGCCGCCGGTCATGTATTCGCAGCCGTTGGAACCGCAGCCCTCGATCACCGCCACCGCGCCGGAATTGCGCACGGCGAAGCGTTCGCCGGCCTGGCCGGCGGCGAACAGCTTGCCGCTGGTGGCGCCGTACAGGACGGTGTTGCCGATGATGGTGTTGTCGTTGGACTTCAACGGGCTGGAGACCGGCGGGCGCACCACGATGGTGCCCCCCGACAATCCCTTGCCCACATAGTCGTTGGAATCGCCGAACACTTCCAGCTTCAGCCCCTGGACGGCGAAGGCGCCCAAGGATTGGCCGCACGAGCCGCGCAGACGCACGGTGATGTGGCCGGGTTGCAGGCCGGTCATGCCGTATTTCTTGACGATCTTGTGGCTCAGCTTGGTGCCGATGGCGCGTTGGACATTGCGCACGTTATAGGCCAGCTGCATCTTCTCGCCGTCTTCCAGGGCCGGCTTGGCGTCCTCGATGATCTGGGCGTCCAGGGTCTCGGGGACTTCGTTGCGTTCCACTTGCGTGCAGTAACGGGCGTGACCGCCGGCATCGGCCTGGGCCAGCAGCGGGTTGAGGTCCAGGTCGTCCAGGTGGGCGGCGCCGCGGCTGACCTGGCTCAGCAAGTCGGTGCGGCCGATGATTTCGTTCAAGCTGCGCACGCCCAAGGACGCCAGGATTTCCCGCACTTCCTCGGCGATGAAGCTGAACAGGTTCACCACCTTTTCGGGTGATCCCGTGAACTTGGCCCGCAAAGCCGGGTCCTGGGTGCACACGCCCACCGGGCAGGTGTTGGAATGGCACTGGCGCACCATGATGCAGCCCAGGGCGATCAGGCTGGTGGTGCCGATGCCGAATTCCTCGGCCCCCAGCATGGCGGCGATGACGATGTCTCGGCCGGTCTTCAACCCGCCATCGGTGCGCAGCTTGACCCGGTGGCGCAGACGGTTGAGCGTCAGCACCTGGTGGGCTTCGCTGAGCCCCAGTTCCCACGGCAGGCCGGCGAACTTGATCGAGGTCTGCGGGCTGGCGCCGGTGCCGCCCACATTGCCCGACACCAGGATGATGTCGGCGCGGGCCTTGGCCACGCCGGCGGCGATGGTGCCGATGCCAGAGCGGCTGACCAGCTTCACCGTCACCTTGGCGGTGGGGTTGATCTGCTTCAGGTCATAGATCAACTGCGCCAGATCCTCGATGGAATAGATGTCGTGGTGCGGCGGCGGGCTGATCAGCATGACGCCCGGGGTCGAGTGGCGCAGTTTGGCGATTTCCACCGTCACCTTGAAACCGGGCAACTGGCCGCCTTCGCCGGGCTTGGCGCCCTGGGCCACCTTGATCTCGATCTCGCGGCAATTGTTCAGGTATTCGGCGGTGACGCCGAAGCGGCCCGACGCGATCTGCTTGATGGCCGAATTGGCGTTGTCGCCGTTGGGGAACGGCTTGTAGCGTTCTGGCACTTCGCCGCCTTCGCCCGACACCGACTTGGCGCCGATGCGGTTCATGGCGATGTTCAGCGTGCCGTGGGCTTCCGCCGACAACGCGCCCAAGGACATGCCGGGCGTCAGGAAGCGCTTCCTGATCTCGGTGATGCTTTCCACCTCGTCGACGCTGACCTCGGGGCCGGCAGCCTTGAAATCCAACAGGTCGCGGATGGAAATGGGGGCCAGACGGCGCAATCCGTCGGAATACTTCTTGTAGGTGGAATAGGAATCGGTGGCCACCGCGCTTTGCAGCAGGTGGATCAAGGTGCCGTCAAAGGAATGGGCTTCCTGGCCGCGCCGGAAGCGGTAGAAGCCGCCCACCGGCAGCACCGCATTGGCGGTGGCGAAGCCGGCGGCATGCTGTTCGATGGTCTTCTTGGCGATACCGGTCAGGCCGATGCCGGAAATGCGGCTGGTCATGCCGGGGAAGAACTCGGCCACCAGGGCGCGGGACAGGCCGATGGCCTCGAAGTTGCAGCCGCCGCGATAGGAAGAGATGACCGAAATGCCCATCTTGGACATGATCTTCAACAGGCCCTGGTCGATGGCCTTCTTATAATTGCGGACGCATTCCTCCAGCGTCATGCCTGGGAACAGGCCGCGCCGCCAGCGGTCGGCGATGGCTTCCTGGGCCAGATAGGCGTTGACGGTGGTCGCGCCGACGCCGACCAGGACGGCGAAGTAATGGACATCCAGCGCCTCGGCCGAACGGATGTTCAAGCTGGTCCAGGTGCGCAAGCGTTCGCGCACCAGATGGGAATGGACGCCGGCGGCGGCCAGGATCATCGGCACGGCGGCGCGACATTCGTCCATGGACTTGTCCGACAAGATCAGGTGGGTGCAGCCGGCGCGGACCGCTTCTTCCGCCTCGCGACGGATGCGGGCCAGGGCGTCCTTCAGGGCGTTGTCGCCGGCGCTGGGGTCGAAGGTGCAGTCCACCTCGGCTGCCGCCGCCCCCATGTAGCGGCGCATGGCCTCGAACTCGGCGGTGGACAGAACCGGCGAATTCAGCGCCAGCACGTCGCACTGGCTTTCGTGTTCGTCCAAGATGTTGCCCAAATTGCCCAGGCGGGTGCGCAAGGACATGACGCGGGATTCGCGCAAGCTGTCGATGGGCGGGTTGGTGACCTGGCTGAAATCCTGCTTAAAGAAGTGGTGCAGGCCGCGATAATGGTCGGACAGCACCGCCAGCGGCGCGTCGTCGCCCATGGAGCCGATGGCTTCCTTGGCGTCTTCCACCATGGGCTGCAAGATCAGTTCCATGTCTTCCATGGAAATGCCGCATGCCAATTGACGACGCTTCAGTTCCTCCGCCGACAACTCCGCCGGTTCGGGTGCGCCGGTCTTGACCAGGCTGTCCAGCTCGGTGATGCGGCTGGTCCACTTGGCATAGGGGGCGCGGCCGGCCAGCATGTCCTTCAATTCGCGGTCGCGGTACAGCTTGCCGGTTTCCAGGTCGACGGCGATGGTCTGGCCGGGACCGACGCGGCTTTTTTCCACCACGTCGCCCTCGGCCACCTTCACCATGCCGGTTTCCGAGCCGACGATCAGCAGGTCGTCCTTGGTGATGGTGACGCGCATGGGCCGCAGACCGTTGCGGTCCATGCCGGCGGTGACCCAGCGGCCGTCGGTGGCGCAGATGGCGGCGGGGCCGTCCCACGGCTCGATCACCGCGTTGCAGTACGAGAAGAAGGCGCGGTGGGCGTCGGGCATCTGGCTGTTGGAACCGATGGATTCGGGCACCAGCATCTGCTTGACCATGGGGGCGGGACGTCCGGCGCGAACCATCACCTCGAAGACGTTGTCGAGCGCCGCCGAATCCGAGCCGCCGGCCTGGATGATCGGCTTGACGTCCTCGATGGCGGTGCCGAAGGCGGCATGGGCCATGCGCGGTTCGTGCGCCTTCATCCAGTTGACGTTGCCGGCCAGGGTGTTGATCTCGCCGTTATGGGCCAGCATGCGGAAGGGCTGGGCCAGGCGCCAGGTGGGGAAGGTGTTGGTGGAATAACGCTGGTGGTAGATGGCGAAGCGCGAGATGAAGCGCTCGTCCAGCAGGTCGGGATAGAAGCTGGTCAGCTGCTCGGCCAGGAACATGCCCTTGTAGATGATCGACCGGCACGACAGCGAGCAGATGTAGAAATCGGTGATGTGTTCGGCCAAGACCTGCTTTTCGATGCGGCGGCGCAGGATGTAAAGGTCGGTCTCGAAGCGCTCTTCCGGGGTCCCTTGGGTGTTGGCCACCATGATCTGCTCGATCTCGGGCCGCGTCGCGTTGGCCTTCTCGCCGATGATCGATACGTCGACGGGCACCTGACGCCAGCCATAGATGGAATAGCCCATGTTCAAGGTGGCGGTCTCGACGATGGAGCGGCAGCGTTCCTGGGCGCCAAGGTCGGTCTTGGGCAGGAAGATCATGCCCACCGCCAGGCGGCCGGGCACCGGCTCGTGGCCGGTGTGGCGGATGTGTTCCTTGAAGAAGTCCTGGGGCAGTTCCACGTGGATGCCGGCGCCGTCGCCGGTCTTGCCGTCGGCGTCGACGGCGCCGCGATGGAACAGCACGCGCAGCGCCTCGATGCCGGCGACCACCACGTCGCGGCGCGGCCGCCCGTCAAGGCTGGCCACCAGGCCGACGCCGCAGGCGTCGTGGGGCCGGGTGTCGATGCCGGCTTGTTCCAGGCGGCGGGCGTTTTCCAGATACTCGGCAACGAAGGTTTCGCCGTTGTTCCTGGACATGGTGCTCTCCTTCAAAGGAATTTTGTTCACCACAGAGACACAGAGAAAACTCTCTTTCCTTTATCTCTGTGTTCTCTGTGTCTCTGTGGTTAAATCACGGTTTACTCTGCCGCTACGCGGCTTTTGACCTTCAAATAGCGGTGCATGGATTCGGCGGCGTCGCGGCCGTCCTTGATCGCCCACACCACCAGGCTTGCCCCACGCACGATGTCGCCGGCGGCGAAGACGCCGTCCAGCGTCGTCATGTGGGTGCGCTCGTCCATCACCAAGGTGCCCCAGCGGGTGACGTCCAGGCGCTTGTCGCCAAAAGCCGCCGGGATGTCCTCGGGGTCGAAGCCCAGGGCCTTGATCACCATGTCGGCCTTGACCTCGAATTCCGAGCCCTCGATGGGCTGCGGCGTCTGGCGGCCCGAGGAATCGGCCACCCCCAGATGCATGCGGATGGCGGAAACGCCGGTGACCTTGTCCTTGCCCAGGATGGCGGTGGGGGACGCCATCCAGACGAATTCGGCGCCTTCTTCCTCGGCATGGGCGACCTCGCGCTGGCTGCCGGGCATGTTGGCGCGGTCGCGGCGATAAAGGCACTTCACCGACTTGGCGCCTTGGCGGATGGCGGTGCGCACGCAATCCATGGCGGTGTCGCCGCCGCCTATGACCACCACGTCCTTGCCCTTGGCGTTCAGGCTGCCGTCGTCATAGGCCGCCACGTGATCGCCCAAGCCCACCTTGTTCTGGGCGATCAGGTAATCCAGGGCAGGGTGGATGCCGGGAAGCTTGTCGCCCTTGACGCCCAGTTCGCGGCCCTTGTAGACGCCGGTGGCCACCAGGATGGCGTCGTGGCGGTCGCGCAATTCCTCGAAGCTGACGTCCTTGCCCACTTCGATGCCGCATTCCAGCTTGATGCCGGCCTGGGCCAGCAACTGGGTGCGGCGCTCGACCACGCTTTTTTCCAGCTTGAAGCCGGGAATGCCATAGATCAGCAGGCCGCCCATGCGGTCATGGCGGTCGTAGACGGTGACCTGATAGCCCTTTTTACGCAAGGTTTCCGCCGCCGCCAGACCGCCGGGGCCGCCACCGACGATGCCCACCGACTGGGCCAGTTCCTTATAAGGACGCGGCGGCGTCACCCAACCCTGGGTGAAGGCGAATTCGGTGATGTGCTTTTCGATGGCGCCGATGGTCACCGCCTCGTGGGTGGATTGTTCCAGCACGCAATTGCCTTCGCACAGACGGTCCTGCGGGCAGATGCGGCCGCAGATTTCCGGGAAGGTGTTGGTGGCCGACGACATGGCGTAGGCTTCTTCCATGCGGCCTTGCGCGTTCAGCATCAGCCAGTCGGGGATGTTGTTCCCCAAGGGGCAGCCGATCTGGCAAAACGGAATGCCGCATTGCTCGCAACGCGAAGATTGATCCCCGGCGCGGTCGATGTCGAAGGCCAGGCTGATCTCGGCGAAGTCACCCTTGCGTTGGGTGGCAGGGCGCTTGTCGGGCTGCTTTTGGTCAAGCCGGGTGAACTGGAGCATCTTGCGGGTCATGGCCGGGCCTTTTTTATGGGCAATGGGCGTCGTGCCCAATTGGGCGGCAGGATTTATACGACAGATTTCCAGCCCAATTCCACTAAAATCGACTTCATAGGTAAATAATACTGACCAATATTGCCAGTGGTTTGGAATTGCACGGGGTGTCGATCGGCTTCCGCCGCGGTATCCAACCCACAATGGTACCAAATTGGTACTATCCTCCAGGTTCCGGATTGTGGGTGGTCGGTGCTATATAAACGCCTCGTGCAGGGGGTGAGGCGATGACCTATCTGGATATTGTCTTGATCGCGGTGATCCAGGCTTTGGCGGGCGTGCTGCCGCTGTCGGCCAGCGGACACTTCGCTTTGTTTTCCGGTTTGGCCGGCGACCCGGCGGCCTTTGCCGCGGTGTCGGTGGCGGCCCATCTGGGAATGGGGCTGGGGGTGGCGGTGTGGCTGTGGCGCGACGTCTGGGGCATGGCGGTCGGGCTTGGCCGCCTGCTCAAGGGCAAAAGCGATCCGGGGGGGCGTTTGTTCCTGGCCTTGCTGGCGGCGTCGGTGCCGGCGGGTTTGCTGGGTGGGTGGTTGCTGACCATCGTGCAGCCACCGCAAAATCAGGTGCTGGCGGCCGCCTGCCTGCTGGGATTCGGGGTATTGCTGGCTTTGGCCGACCGCTGGGGGGTGACGGTGCGGCGCATCGAGCATCTGGGCTTGCCGGGGGCCGTCTTGTTCGGCCTGTTGCAGGTGCTGGCGCTGGTGCCCGGTGTGTCGCGCACCGGCATCGTGGTCACCGCCGCCCGCATTGTCGGCTACGAGCGCAGGGAGGCCGCCCGCTTGGCCTTGCTGCTGGGAATACCCGCCTTGCTGGGCCTTGGGGTGTTCAAGTTGTGGGTGCTGTCCCAGCATACGGCGTTGATCTTGTCCGGTGGCTTGCTGTTGACCATGGCCTTGGCCGCCTTGGTGGCTTGGCTGGCGGCAGGCGCCCTGCTGGTCTGGCTGGGGCGGCGGACCTTCCAGCCGTTCTA
>JAIWOG010000132.1 GCA_020217035.1 Magnetospirillum sp.
TGTGTGGCGAATCATGTTGGGAGCCGGGGTTGTCGCCCTGAATTTCCTTTCAGCTTGAGGAAATCTTCGCATCGCCATGACAATGTTGATTTTTTAATAATCTGACGTCTAGAATCCCCTGTCCGTGATCCAGGGGAGGTCCTCCGTGCTGCAGCGAATCGTCCTGATGGTGGTCGTGGCCACCCTGGCCGCCTGCGCCCAGCCGCCGGCCCGCATGGTGCAGGCCCCGCCCCCGGTACTGTTGCAGGACCCCGACGCCGCCTGCCTGTCCGAGTTGCAGGGGATGAGCGTCCAGTATCAGCCGGTGGCCGCCTTCGGCGATCCTGACCAGGGCTGCGGCATCGACAATCCGGTGAAGGTCAGCGCCACCGGCAGCGCCTGGAACCGTCCCGGCGTGGTGTCGTGCCCGATGGCGCGGACCATCGGCCGGTTCGAGGCGGATGTGGTGCAGCCCGCCGCCTTGTCGGCTTTTGGCCAGGGGGTGCGCCGCATCCACCATGCCGGCACCTATGATTGCCGGGCGCGCCGCACCCAGACCAAGGTGGCTGCGTCCTTGGGAGGCAGCAAAGGCGGGCGTCTGTCCGAACATTCCAAGGGCCGCGCCATCGACATCCTGGCCTTCGAACTGGATGACGGGACCATGGTGTCGGTGAAGAATGATTGGCGCGGCAAAGGGGGCAAGTCGGCCTTCCTGCAACGTGTGGCGCGGGAATCGTGTTCAGTGTTCAGCGTCACCCTGACCCCCAACCACGACCGCCTGCACCACGATCACCTGCATCTGGACATCGGCCCGTACGCCTTGTGCGGCTATTGACGATTTCTTGATCCTGGCCGTGTCCAATCCCAGGCGCGGGCCTGGCCTGCGACGACGGGTGGGTCGATGCTGCCCGCTTCCGCCGGGCGTCGAACTTATTGCGCCGGAATCTTGGGGGGCTTGACGGGTTCCGGCTTCTTGGCCAGGTGCTGAGCCGCTGCCCGCAGCAGGCGGGTCAGGGTCGCGTTGTCCAGGGATCGCCACAGCATCATGGTCGCTACCCTCACCGTGCGCAGTCGCCGCAGCGCTTGCGCTTCTTGCCCACTGGTTCGGCGTCGGTGGCATGGCGGCGTTCGCCGGCGCAGCCGTGGTCGCCGATCATGCTGCGCATTGTGGCGACGCAGCGGCCGCAGCGCACTTCGGCGTCGCAATGACGAAACACCTCGTCGGCGCCGACGGCGCCGCCGGCCAGGGCGGCATGGACCTCGCGGTCGGTGATGGCGTTGCAGACACAGACATACATGGGCGCCTCGCGTCGGGTGACGGAGACAGGCTAGCAACTACGCAATTAAGAGGCAATCGCAAAATGGAGCCGGCGACATAATTTCAACATTAGTAAATAAAAATTAAGTGGCCAGCGTAATACAAAATTTTTGTGGTCATTGCTCTCTGGAATAAGTTGTCGTAAGTAACCACTTGCCGCATTATGCCGCCAAGACACAGTAATCATAGGAGAAGGGCGATGCGTGGTAGTCAGAAAGTGATAAGCGTTCTCAATAAGCTGCTCACCGGCGAGTTGACGGCGGCGGATCAATATTTCGTTCATGCCCGGATGTTGGATAACTGGGGCTTCAAAGTCCTTTACGAGCGCATCGAGCACGAGCGGCACGACGAATTGGATCATGCTGGCCTGCTGATCAACCGTATCTTGTTCCTGGAAGGCGTGCCCGACGTGGCCAGCCGCGCCGCCCTGCGCATCGGCAAGGACGTCCCCTCCATGTTGGCCAACGACTTGGCCTACGAGCTGGAAGTGGTCGAGGAACTGAAGGCGGCCATCGCGCTTTGCGAATCCGAGCGCGATTACGACACGCGGCGCATTCTGGTTCACCTGCTGGAGGAAACCGAGCAGGACCACGTTCATTGGCTGGAGCAGCAGGTCGGCCTGCTGGATCGTCTGGGTGTGAAGAACTACCTGCAAAGCGCCGCCGGCGAATTGACGTCCTCGGGTTCGTAAGGAGAAGCCGCCATGAAGTCCAAGCGTCCCATCGTCGCCGCCCTGAACGACGTGCTGCGCAACCAGCTGACCGCCATCAACCAGTATTTCCTGCATGCCCGCATGATGAAGAACTGGGGATTCAACGCGCTCGGCAAGCACGAGTACAAGGAATCCATCGAAGAGATGAAGGCCGCCGACGAACTGATCGAACGCATCTTGTTCCTGGAAGGTCTGCCCAACCTGCAGGATCTGGGCAAGCTGCTGGTCGGCGAAAACGTGCCGGAAATCCTGAAGAACGACTTCACCATGGAAAAGGCGGCGCACGACACCTTGGTGAAGGCCATCGCCCTGTGCGAGAAGGAAGCCGATTACGTCAGTCGCGACCTGCTGTCGGAATTCCTGGAAGAATGCGAGGAACGGGTGGATTTCTACGAAACCCAACTTGAGCTGATCAAGAAGATGGGCGAGCAGAACTATCTGCAATCCGCCGTCGGCGAATTGCAAGACTGACCCAATCCGTCGCGTCCGCTGACAAGGCCGGGGGAAACCCCGGCCTTTTTCGTTCAGGCGGCGCCGCCTTGGCGGATCAGGCTCATGCGGATGTGGTGGCGCATTTGGGTGACCAGGACCTCGGCGTCGTTGCCGCCGGCCTGGGCCAGGTTGGCGCGGCGTTCGGTTCCCATGGTCTTGGGGTCGCAGTCGGCGAACAGCGCATCCAGCATCACCATCATGTGGCGTTCGGTGAATTTTGGGGTGTCGCGTTCCTCGGCCGACTTGGCGACGAAGGCGTTGGACGCCAGCGACACGTTCGCCGGGTTCTGGTTCATCACCAGCAGGAACCAATCCTTGCGGGCCTCGAAGCGTTTGAAGCTTTTGGCCAGGGCCAGGCGGACGCGGTCGAGGATCAGCACGGCGCGGCGGTCGGCGTGGAAGCCATCCCAATGGATGGTGCCGTCCTCGCCACGATGGGTCTCGGCGATCAACTTGGCCCGGGTGCGCAAATCGGCGTGCATCTCGTCGCCCAGGATCATCTTGATGGCGGCGAAGAACGGGACCAGGTGCCGGCGTTCCAGCCCGTTGCCGGCTTGGTCGAACAAGGTGGCGAAGGGTTGGGCGATCAGGCGGCCGAAATGGTCTTGGCGCTTGCGGGCCATGTCCGCCTCGGCGAATCCTTGGCGGCATGAATTCTCGCTGCGGGCGAACAGTTCCGCCATCGGGCCTTGGGCCTTCAGGAAAGCCAGGGCCAGGCGGTGCACCTGCTCGATGGCGATGGTGCCGTTGCTGGAAGCGCGGTCGAGGACGGCGACGAAGTTACGCAACGCGGGTTCCCAGTTGGCCCGGCATCGGTCCCCTGCTTTCGATGGCCCTGCGGCAACGGGCCCCTCCGCATTTTTGAGTTCACCCATCCGCCGTGCCCCAATGCTGCCCCGCAAGGTCAGCTTGGCACAATCGCGGGTTCGGAATCCTTATTCCCTAGGTATGGTTACGCACAGCATGCGGCCCATGATTGGGCTTGATATGCGGCCCAAAATGGCGCATTATCATGCCAACAAACGGACCGTATACGAGGCGGTGTCATGCAATTCCGCGAACGCGCCAAAGTCATCCAGCTGATCCGCACCATCTATGATCCGTCCATCAAGCGCGGCCGGGCCGAGGTGGTGGGGAAGCTGGACAAGGATCAGCCCCTGGTGGACGACGCGCTGCGCCGCGTCTGTTCGCCGGCTGAACTGGCCGAGGTCGAGGCATATCTGGTCCAGCGCCAACAGGCGCTGACCCAGGAATCCATGGCCCAGGCGGTGCGTGACCTGCCGGCCATGATGCGCATGGCCGAGCAATATTTCCGCCGCGCGGACGATCCGTTGGCGGGTGTCCAAGCGGCGGAAATCTTCGCCGCCTGGGAAGATTTGAAAAAGGCCCTGCACAAGGGCGGGTTCCGCAAGGAAAGGCGGGACGACTGAACAAAAGGGAGGTCGCCATGACCACTGAACAGCTTTATCGGTCTGGCCTTTATCTCAGCCGTGCTTTCGACCTGCTGGAACGGGCCAACGAATATGTCCTGCCCTTCGAGGCGGCGCTGATCACCAAGCGCGGCCTGTTGGACGAAGCCCGCCGCGCCGTGGACTCCGCCCGCCAGGAACTGACGCACTAATATCTGAGGTTGAGCGACAGGGCGCGGCCCTCGGCGGGCACGTCGAAGGCGCATTCCTCGAATGCCGGCGGCCCCGTCACCTCGGGGTCGTTGGACAGCGCGTAGCCCTCGGTGGGGATCATTCCCATGAAGCGGTCCAGGCCGCCGTCGCCGTCCTCGTCGTGATAGGCCATGATGGCGTAACGGCCGGGCGGCAATTCGGCGAAGGTCACGGTGACGGCGCCGGCCTTGGCCGCAGCGTCCAGAACCTTGACCGCCTTGTCTTCCTTGCGGAAGGTTTCGGGACGGTCGTAAAGCCCGATCCGCAGGCCGCCCTGGTCGTGGGCCACCCCCTGCAAGGTCACCGTGAGTGCGCCGCCCCAGGCGGGGGCGGTGAACAACAGGGCGGCGGCAATGACGGTCATGGCGGTTTTCATCGCATCTCCACACTTTTGGTTTCGGCCAGATAGGCTTCCTCGACCTCGGACAGCTCGACCTTGTCGTATCCGGTGATCATGGTCTTGACGTAATGCAAGGGCGTCTTGCCGGTGGTGGTCATGTAGATGTGGATGATGACGAAGGTGCCCATGGCGAAGGCCGCCACGGTGTGGGCCACCGCCACGAACCACAGGCCGTCCACCGCCCAAGACTGTCCGGCCCATTCGTTGTAGAACAGATAGGCGATGCCGGTCAGCCACAGCGCCGGGCCGATGATCACCATGAAGGTCATGTAGGCCAGGGATTGCAGGGCGTTCTGCTTGCGCTGCAGGCTCTTCTTGTAAGGATGCGGCTCGCCCACCAGGATGCCCCAGGCATAGAAGCGGATCACCTTGATGATGCCCTTCTTGAACAGGTACTGGCGCCATTGGCCGGTGGTGAAGTTCCAAAACGTGGTGAACACCCACAACGCCATCAGCGCGTAGGCGGCGTAGGTGTGGATGGTCACCGCCTGGCCGAACTTCAAGAACGAATGGGTGCCGTGGATCCCCAGTCCGGTGAAGAACAAGGTGAAGATCAGCACTGCCTGCGACCAGTGCCAGAAGCGCTCGTAGCGCGTATAGATCATCACGTCGCGTTTAATCATGGCGGGTCTTCCTGTTCATGACGATGCGGGCCAGACCGTGCAGCAGGACGCCGCCCAAGGCGCCTGCCAGGGCCAGATAGCCCAGGATGTCGAGCCATGCGATGGAATCGCGGCCGGGCATGTAGAAGCCGGGCAACTGGGCCAAGCGGCCGTCCTCGCCCCTGGTGTGACACTGGCCGCATTTCAGCGCGTCTTCCTTGGGCGCCACCATGTGGGTGATGGGCCAGGTCATGCGCGTTTCGATGAAGCCGATCTGGCCGCTCCACGGCAATCCGGCGTATTCCATGCCGAACTTGATGGACTTGGCGTAGTCGTAATTGCCCCAAAAGGCGCTGTCGTCCCGGCCATAGACGTGGTTCACCACCAGGGTCTTCAACACCGGGTCATAGGGCTGCTTGCCGCGCATTTCCTTGAACGGCCAGATGCGGGAATCGGGGTCCCTGGCATCGCCGTGCAGGGTGTTCAGGCGCAGGATCTGGCTGTCGTCGATCTTGTCGCCGATGTTCACCTGGTCGGTCACCCCGTTGTGCCAATGATAAGTGGGGCGCACGTTCTCGCCGTATTCGAAGTCGCCCTTCTCGGCCGAATAGCTGAGATGGCCGTGGTCGTCCTTGATGAAGATGGCCTTGCCGTCGGCGTCCTTGCGGCCGGCGGTGGACCAGTCCCACAGGGTCTTGGTGGCGATGCCGCCACGGGCGAATTCCGGGATGTGGCAGGTTTGGCAGGCCACCTTGTCGGTGTGGTCGTTCAGCTTGGCTTCATGGTGGGGGGTGTCGCCATGGCAGGATTCGCACGTCGCCCGGTTGTGGTCGTCCTTGGGCAGGTCCAGTCCGTGCGGGTCCTTGGCGGCGGTGTCGTAGCGCGAGCCTGACGGGATGTGGTCGTTGAAGGTGTGGCAGGTGGCGCAGGTCATGTTGGCACCGTCGGCGGCCATGTGCACGTCCAGCTTGCGGCTGGGCTTGACCAGCGACGAATCCAGGTCGCCATGCTTGACCGCGTCGCCGCCGCCGCCGTTGAAGTGGCAGGCGCCGCAATTGTCGCGGCCGGGATCGCCGACGCTTTGCGCGGCCTTGGCCAAATCCGGCGGCATGACGGTCTTTCCGCCCATGGTGCGCGGCTCGTACAGCGGGTGGCCGGCGTCGGTGGCCACCTTCTTGTAGCCGCCGGAGCGGTCGTGGCAGACCAGGCAGTCGACGTTTTGCTGCACCGGTTCCGGCGGCTGGCGGGCGTCGGTCCAGCCATAGCCGGCATGGCACGAGGTGCAGCGCGGCTCGTTGGACAAGGGCGAGCCGCAAAAGCTGTTCATGGTCCGCGTCTTGCCCAGGCGCTTGCCGGTGTCGGGGTTGGTGAAGTCCCAGGTCCAGTGGATGGATTTCATCACCTGGTGCGAGGCTTCGGTATGGCAGGCCAGGCAAGCCTTGGTCACCTCGGGGGCGCTGGTGAACGGCCCTTTCAGCGATTCGAACTTGGAATGGTCGGCGGTCGAGCTGGCCAGCGCCGCTCCCGGCAGCCAGGTCGCCAGGGCCAGCGCCACCGCGCCTGCCCGAAAATGTCGGAAAAGTCGTTTCATCTGTCGCGCTCCACCCCGCCGCCCGGCAAGGCGGCAAACATGTATCAGACATGTCTAAAGGAGTGTGCGCCGCGTCCACATTGCGATTTAGCAATGCGTAATTGATTTTTCTGCCTGCAATTACATCTGCGCCACCAGGAACAGCCGGCGGAAGGGAAACAGCGTCTTGCCGTCGGCGCGACGCGGATAGGCCGCGGCGACGCGGGCGCGGTATTCCTCCAAGAAGCCTTGGCGCCACGCGCCGTCCACCGCGTCCAGCAACGGCCGCAGCGCCGTGCCCATGGTCCAGCGCACCACCGGGTCGTCGCCGTCCAGGACGTGCAGGTATTCGGTTTCCCAGATGTCCACATCCCGGGTCAGCGGCGCCAGCAGGTCGTAATAGAAGCCGGGATCGCCCACCGGGAAGCGGCCGGCCAGCGGCACCAGCTTGTCGGCCCATGGGCCGGCGGCGGCGGCCTCGGCCATGAGGGCGTGGGAAGCGGCGTAATGATTGTGCGGCATCTGCACCGCCAGCCAGCCCCCGGGGGCCACCATGGCGGCCAGGCGCGGGAACAAGCCGGCGTGGTCGCCCAGCCAGTGCAAGGCAGCGTTGGAAAACAGCACGTCTACTTTGTCGGCGGGCATCCATGTGCCGATATCGGCTTGGGTCCAAGTGATGGCGGCGCTTTCCTGGGCGGCGGCTTGCAGCATCTCGGCCGAAGAATCGACGCCAACCACGTGGGCGCCCGGCCAGCGTTCGCCCAAAAGACGGGTGACGTTGCCGGTGCCGCAGCCCAGGTCGACCACCCGGGCCGGCTTCTCGGCGCCGACACGGGCCAGCAAATCCAAGGCCGGGCGCAGTCGCGGCGCGGCGAAGCTGGAATAGAGTTTCGGGTCCCAGGCCATGACCAACCTCCGCTTTATAGTTAACGAGATCATAAGACGAGGCGAAGAATCAAACCGCCCGGGCAATTCCTAGGAAGAGTCCGTTGACTCTGGGGCGTGGTTGGGCTTATAAGCGCGGCTTCCTATTTCTTAGACCGTTTGTTTTGGAGTTACCGACGTGAAGCGCACTTTCCAGCCGAGCAAGCTCGTCCGCGCCCGCCGCCACGGCTTCCGCGCGCGCATGGCCACCGTTGGCGGCCGCAAGGTCATCGCCAACCGCCGTCGCCAGGGCCGCAAGCGCCTGTCGGCCTAAGACCTTTTGGTCATGCCCATAGTGCTGGCCCGTTTGAAAAAGCGGGCGGATTTTCTCCGCGTCGCCGGTCAGCGCAAGAAATGGGCAAGCCCAGGTCTGATCCTGCAAGTGGCCCCCTTCCCGGAAGGCGAGCCCGCACCGAAAGCCGATGCCATTCGCATCGGCTTTACGTGTTCCAAGAAGGTCGGCAACGCGGTGGCGCGGAACCGCGCCCGTCGCCGCCTGAAAGCCGCGGTCGATGCGGTTTTTCCCAGCCAAGCGCGTCCTGGTTTGGATTATGTAGTCATCGGCCGACGCGAAACCGTGGACCGAGACTATTCTCTTCTCTTGCAGGATTTGCGAACCGCGCTAAAACGTGTCGGTGCGTTGGCGGCTGCGGGGCAACCCGAGCCGCAGGCGCCAAGCGGGGAAGGAACGCCCGCATGAGTCCTTTGGCCTGGGGGTTGAAGGTGCTGGTGCGGGCCTACCAGTTGCTGATCTCGCCGGTTCTGCCGCCGAGCTGCCGCTTCACCCCAACGTGCTCGGCCTACGCCATCGAGGCGTTGACCAAGCACGGGGCGGTCAAGGGAAGCTGGCTGGCGGTGACGCGGATCTGTCGCTGTCATCCCTGGAACGATGGGGGCTATGATCCGGTCCCCGAACCGAAGTGCAAGTCCTGTGGTGGCGATGGGCCGCCCCAGGCCCCGGATAGGACGTCATGAACGAACAGCGCAACCTGTTTATCGCCATCGCCCTCTCGGTCCTGATCCTGTTCGGGTTCCAGTGGTTGTATCCGTCCACGCCGCCGGCACCGGTGGCGACCGACGCCCCGCTGACCACCGGCACCCCGCCGGTGCCGGGAAGCGGCGACGCCGCCGCACCGGCCGTCCCCGGCCAGGCCCAGGCCGCGGTCAAGGACCGCGCCACGGCGCTGGCCAATGCCAAGCGGGTGCGCATCAGCACGCCGACCCTGCATGGGTCGCTGTCCTTGACCGGCGCCAAGCTGGACGACTTGACCCTGGCCGGCTATCGCGAGACCACCGACCCCAGTTCCAAGGAAATCGAGCTGCTGTCGCCGGCCGGCTCGGCCCATCCCTATCACGCTGAATTCGGCTGGGTCCCCGCCGACCCGACCACCAAGACCCCCGGCGCCGACACCCAGTGGAGCCTGGCGCAAGGCGCCGAGATGACCCCCGGCGTCCCGGTGGTGCTGACCTGGGACAACGGCGAGGGGCTGCGTTTCGTCCGCACCGTCACCGTGGACGAGAACTACATGTTCCAGGTGAACCAGCGGGTCGAGAATTACGGCGCCAAGCCGGTGACGCTGCACGCCTTTGCCCTGGTGTCGCGCACCGGCACGCCCAAGACCGAGGGCATGTACATCCTGCACGAAGGCCCCTTGGGCGTCTTCGACGGCACCTTGGTCGAGCACAAGTACGACGACCTGAAGAAGCTGTCCACCGAACGCACCAAAAGCGTCGGCGGCTGGATCGGCTTTACCGACAAGTACTGGCTGACCGCCCTGGTTCCCGACCAGAAGGCCGAACTGACCAGCCGCTTCGTCCATAGCCGCGTCGACAACGACGACCGCTATCAGGTGGACTTCACCGGCGGCGCCCAGGTGGTGCAGCCGGGCGCCGCCGCCGAGGCCAGCTACCACCTGTTCGCCGGCGCCAAGGTTCTGTCGTTGCTGGACGGCTACGCCGACAAGCTGGGCATCGAACGTTTCGACATGGCCATCGATTTCGGCTGGTTCTATTTCCTGACCAAGCCGTTCTTCTACATCCTGAAGATGATGCACGACGTGTTGGGCAACATGGGGCTGGCCATCCTGGCGCTGACCGTGCTGATCAAGGCCGTCATGTTCCCGCTGGCCAACAAGTCGTACGAATCCATGAGCAAGATGAAGCTGCTGCAACCGCAGGTCAAAGCCCTGCAGGAACGCTTCGGCGACGACAAGATGCGTCTGCAGCAGGAAATGATGGCCCTTTACAAGAAGGAAAAGGTCAACCCGGTCTCGGGCTGCCTGCCCATCCTGATCCAGATTCCGGTGTTCTTCGCCCTTTACAAGGTGCTGTTCGTCACCATC
>JAIWOG010000133.1 GCA_020217035.1 Magnetospirillum sp.
GAGATGCGCCACGCGCCCTTCTATGGCTGGATCAAGGATCTGTCGGCCCAGGACCCGACGACCGTCTTCAACCTGTTCGGCCTGCTCCCCTATGACCCCAGCCTGTATCTGCCGGCCTTCCTGCATATCGGTGTCTGGCCCTTGATCATGGGGGCGACCATGTGGTTGCAGCAAAAGCTGAATCCGCAGCCGCTGGACCCGGTCCAGGCCAAGATGATGATGTTCCTGCCCGTGGTCTTCACCTTCATGCTGGGGCAGTTCGCAGCCGGTCTGGTGATCTATTGGGCGTGGTCGAACATCCTGTCCATCGCGCAGCAATGGGCGATCATGCGCAAATACGGGGCCAAGCCCTGAGCGCCCCCGACGACAGCGAAGCGGCGGCGGCCGGCCTGATCGAGGCCGGCCGTCTGCTGTTCGCCCGCGACATCACCTTCTTGCGGGGTGCCGTGGACCTGGCGACGCTGCCCCCCTTCGGTCTTCCGGAACTGGCCTTCGCCGGTCGTTCCAACGTGGGCAAAAGCTCGTTGATCAACGCGTTGTGTGGACGCTCCACGGTGGCGCGCACGTCCAACACGCCGGGCCGCACCCAGGAGCTGAACTTCTTCGACGTCAGCGGCCGGCTGATCCTGGTGGACATGCCCGGCTACGGCTTCGCCAGCGCCCCCAAGGACAAGGTCGACGCCTGGACCCGGCTGATCAAGGGCTATCTGCGCGGCCGACCGACGCTGCGCCGCTGCGTCCTGCTGGTGGATTCGCGCCACGGCATCAAGGACAACGACCGCGAGATGATGGACATGCTGGACAAGGCGGCCGTCGTCTATCAGGTTGTGCTGACCAAGATCGACAAGCTGAACAAGGCGGAAGCCGAAGCGGTTGAAAAGCGCACCTTGGAAGAAATCTCCAAGCGGGTCGCCGCCTTCCCGCGCATCGTCGTGACCAGTTCCGAAAAGGGCATCGGCATCCCCGAATTGCGTGCCGAAATCGTTCAATTGGCCAATCCGGAGAACGTTCCATGAGCAACGAGGACATCCTGCACGACCGCGCCGCCTGGTTGGAACGGGCCAAGACGTTGTCGGAATCGCTGCCCTTCATGCGTCAGTATTCCGACGAGACGGTGGTCATCAAGTTCGGCGGCCACGCCATGGAATCCGACGACCTGGCGCGGCTTTTCGCCCGCGACATCGTGCTGCTGAAGCAGGTCGGCGTGAACCCCGTGGTGGTGCATGGCGGCGGCCCGCAGATCGACCAGATGCTGAAGCGCCTGGACATCCAGACCCCGCGCGTCGACGGCCTGCGCTTCACCGACGAAGCCACCGTGGAAGTGGTGGAAATGATCCTGTCGGGCAAGATCAACAAGCAGATCGTCTCGGCCATCAACGAAGCCGGCGGTTTCGCCGTCGGCCTGTCGGGCAAGGACGGCCACCTGATCCGCGCCCGCAAGCTGCGCCGCACCGTCAAGGACCCCGATTCCAACATCGAGAAGGTGCTGGACCTGGGCTTCGTCGGCGAGCCGGCGGAAATCACCCCGCACATCCTGGACGTGTTCCAGGAAACCGACGTCATCCCGGTGATCGCCCCGGTCGGCATGGGGCCTGCGGGGGAAAGCTACAACATCAACGCCGACACCGCCGCCGGCGCCATCGCCGGCGCCACCGGGGCGCGTCGCATGATCATGCTGACCGACGTCGCCGGCGTGCTGGACAAGTCGGGCAATCTGATCCCGGAAATGACCGCCAGCCAGGTGGCCGGCTATATCGCCGACGGCACCATCTCGGGCGGCATGATCCCCAAGGTGGAAACCTGCCTGGACGCGGTCAAGCAAGGCGTCGAAGCCGCCGTCATCCTGGACGGCCGGGTGCCGCACGCGGTGCTGCTGGAACTGTTCACCCCCCACGGCGTCGGCACCCTGATAAAGGCCGACTGAACGACGAAGGGCGCCCCAGAGGGGGCGCCTTTTTGCGTTTCAGCTTTCCACCGTTTCCATGTGCAACGCCGCCGCCATCAGCGCCTTGGTGTAATCCTGGGCCGGCGCGTCGAAGACGGCCGCTGCCGGTCCGTGTTCCACCACTTGGCCGTCCTTCATCACCATGACCTCGTCAGCCAGTGCCCGGACCACCCGCAGGTCGTGGCTGATGAACACATAGGCGATGGCGTGACGGGTCTGGATGTCGCGCAACAGGTCGACGATCTGCGCCTGGACAGAGACGTCCAACGCGCTGGTCGGCTCGTCCAGGATGATGACTTTCGGCTTCAGCACCAGGGCGCGGGCGATGGCGACGCGCTGGCGCTGGCCGCCGGAAAATTCGTGCGGATAGCGGTCCTGGGTGTCGGGGTCCAGGCCCACTTCGGTCAACGCCTGGGCGATCAGGGCGCGGCGTTCGGCCGCATCGGCGCCGATCTTGTGGACCTCAAGGCCCTCGCCGACGATCTGACCCACCGACAGGCGGGGGCTTAAGGACCCGAAGGGGTCCTGGAACACCATCTGCATGTGGCGGCGCTTGGGGCGCAATTGGCCGGGGCTTTGACCCTGGATGTCCTGGCCGTCCACCAGGATGGCGCCCTGGCTGTCGGTCAGGCGCAGCAGCGCCAAGCCCAAGGTGGTCTTGCCCGACCCCGATTCGCCCACCACCCCCAGGGTCTGGCCCTGACGCAGGGACAGGCTGATGCCGTCCACCGCCTTGACGTGGTCGATGGTGCGCCGCCAGATGCCACCCTTGATGGGGAACCACACCTTGAGGTCGCGGCATTCCATCACCCGCGGCGCGTCGGCAGCGGGAGCGGCCGGTTTTCCCTTGGGCTCTGCGGCCAGCAGGCGCTTGGTGTAGTCGTGGGTGGGATGGTCGAAGACGGTGGCGGTGCGTCCTTCCTCGACCACCTGGCCCTTGTACATGACGCACACCCGGTCAGCCATCTTGCGCACGATGCCCAAATCGTGGGTGATGAACAGCAACGCCATGCCCAGACGACTTTGCAGATCCTTCAGCAGTTTCAGGATCTGCGCCTGGATGGTGACGTCCAGCGCCGTGGTCGGCTCGTCGGCGATCAGGATGTCGGGTTCACCGGCCAGCGCCATGGCGATCATCACGCGCTGTCTTTGACCGCCTGACAATTCATGGGGCAGGGCGTCCAGGCGATTCTCGGCCTTGGGGATGCCCACCAGGTGCAGCAATTCCAGCACGCGGGCGCGTTTGGCCTCGCCGCGCAGCCCCTGGTGGATTTCCAGCACCTCGCCCACTTGGTCAGCGATGGAATGCAGCGGGTTCAGGGACGTCATCGGTTCCTGGAACACCATGGCGACGCGGTGGCCGCGCACCGATCGCAACAGCGGCTCGGGGGCGCTCAGCAATTCCTGTCCATCCAGCAGGATGGAGCCCGACGGATGATGGGCGCGGGGATAGGGCAGCAATTGCAGGATGGACAGCGCCGTCACCGACTTGCCCGATCCCGATTCGCCGACCAAAGCCAGGGTCTCGCCGCGCTCCAGGGTGAAGGACACGCTTTTCACCGCGTCCACCGCTTCATGCCCATGGCCGAAACGGACGGCAAGGTTTTCGACACGCAGCAGGGATGGGCTCATGAGGTTTTCCTGGGGTCGAAGGCATCGCGGACGGCTTCGCCCACGAAGACCAGAAGGGACAGGATGGCGGCCACCGCGACGAAGCCGGTGATGCCCAGCCATGGCGCCTGCAGGTTGGACTTGCCCTGGGACAGCAACTCGCCCAGCGACGCCGATCCCGGCGGCAGGCCCAGGCCCAGGAAGTCGAGCGCGGTCAGGGAAACGATGGACCCATTCAGGATGAAGGGCAAAAAGGTCAGGGTGGCGACCATGGCGTTGGGCAGCACGTGGCGGGCCATCACCTGCAAGTCGCCCATGCCCAGGGCCTTGGCGGCGCGGACATAGTCGAAGTTGCGGGCCCGCAGGAACTCGGCGCGGACCACGCCGACCAGCGAGGTCCAGGAAAACAGCACCAGCACCCCCAACAGCGTCCAGAAACCCGGCGCGATCATCGAGGCGACGATGATCAGGATCAGCAATTGCGGCAGCCCGCCCCAGATCTCCAGGAAGCGCTGGCCGACCATGTCGACCACGCCGCCGAAATAGCCCTGCACCGCGCCCATGGCGATGCCGATCACCGTGCTGACCAGGGAAAGCGCCAGACCGAACAACAAGGACAGCCGCAACCCATAGACCAGCCGGGCCAGCACGTCGCGGCCCTGGTCGTCGGTGCCCAGCCAGTTTTCCCCATCGGGCGGCGCCGGATGCGGGCGCACCCGGTCGTAATTGATGGTGTCGGCGGCGAAGCGCACCATGGGCCACAGCGCCCAACCCTTTTCTGCGATCTTTTGGCTGACATACGGATCGCGGTATTCGGTCCAGGTCTTGAAGTCGCCGCCGAAGGTGGTTTCCGGATAATCGCGCAAGATGGGCACGTAGAACGCGCCGTCGTAGCGCACCAGGATGGGGCGGTCGTTGCAGATCAGCTCGGCCCCCAGCGTGGCGACGAACACGGCCAGGAACAGCCAGAACGACACCCAGCCGCGGCGGTTGCGGCGAAAGGCGTCGAGGCGGCGGCGGGTCAGCGGGCTCATGGTCACGAATTCCGGGCCGAAAAGTCGATGCGCGGATCGACGAAATGATAGGTCAGGTCGCTGATCAAATTCAGCACCAACCCCAGCAGGCTGAACATGTAAAGGGTGCCGAACATCACCGGGTAATCGCGGTTGGTCACCGCCTCGAAGCCCAAAAGCCCGATGCCGTCCAAGGAAAAGATGATTTCCACCAGCACCGATCCGGCGAACAGGATGCCCACCAGGGCCGAGGGGAAACCGGCGATCACCAGCAGCATGGCGTTGCGGAACACGTGGCGGTACAGCACCTGGTTCTCGCTTAAGCCCTTGGCCCGCGCCGTGACCACGTATTGCTTGCCGATTTCTTCCAGGAACGAGTTCTTGGTCAGCATCACCAGCCCGGCGAAGCCGCCGACGACCAGGGCGGTGACTGGCAGCGTCAGATGCCACAGATAATCCAGCGCCTGTTGCCAGAACGGCCAGGTCTCGGCGCCGACGCTGGTCAACCCGCGCAACGGGAACCAATTCAGATAGCTGCCGCCGGCGAAGACGATGATCAGCAAGATGGCGAACAAGAAACCGGGCACCGCGTAGCCGACGATCACCGCCCAGGACGTGGCGATGTCGAAGCCCGACCCGTCGCGCCGCGCCTTGGCGATGCCCAACGGGATGGACACCAGATAGATGATCAGGGTGGACCACAGACCCAGGGAAATGGAGACCGGCATCTTTTCCAGGATCAGCTCGACCACCGAGACGTCGCGATAGAAGCTTTTGCCGAAATCGAAGCGCAGGTAATTGCCGATCATGGTGAAAAAGCGTTCATGGGCCGGCTTGTCGAAGCCGAATTGCTTCTCGATCTCGGCGATGAACTTGGGGTCCAGCCCCTGGGCGCCGCGATAGGCGCCCGATTGCCCGGCCTGGGCCTTGGGGGCGGCGGCGATATCGCCGCCACCGCCCGACAGGCGCTGGGTGGTGTTGCCGGCGCTGCCTTCGATGCGGGCGATCATCTGTTCCACCGGGCCGCCCGGCGCCAGTTGGGCGACGACGAAGTTGATGACCATGATGCCCAAAAGCGTCAACGGGATCAGCATCAGGCGACGAGCCGCATAGGCGAACATCTACTTGACCTCCGCGCTTTTGGCCCACAGGGCGTGCATCTGCCAGCCTTGCAGCGGCACGATGTCGGGCTGGCCGAACTTGTCCCACAGCGCCACGCGGGTGGTGGGCGAATGCCATTGCGGGATGACATACCAGTTCCACAGCAACACCCGGTCCAGCGCCCTGGTGGCGGCCACCAAGCTGGCGCGGTCGGGGGCGGCGATCACCTGTTCCACCAGGCGATCGACGGCGGGGTTCTTGATGCCGCCGAAATTGCGGCTGCCCGATTGGTCGGCCGCCTCGCTGGTCCAGTAAAGGCTTTGTTCGTTGCCCGGCGACAGCGATTGCCCCCAAGAGGCGACGATCATGTCGAAATCGAAGCCGCGGACCCGGTTGACGTATTGGGTGGGATCGACGGTGCGCACGTTGGCGTCGATGCCCAGCCGCGCCAGATTGCGGGCGAAGGGCAGGGCGATGCGTTCGAAGGCCGGCGAGTTCAGCAGGATCTCGAAGCGGAAAGGCTGGCCCCGCTTGTCCACCAGCTTGCCATCCACCACCTCCCAGCCGGCCTGTTCCAAAAGCGCCATGGCCCGGCGCAAATTGGGGCGGATGCCCAAGTCCGGGTCGGTGACCGGCGAAACGAATTGCTGGGTAAAGACCTGGGGCGGCACTTGGCGGCGCAGGGGCTCAAGAAATTTCAGTTCGGCGGAATCGGGCAGGCCCTTGGACGCCAGTTCCGAATGGTCGAAATAGGAATTGGTGCGGGCATATTGCCCATAGAAGAGATTGCGGTTGGCCCATTCGAAGTCGAAGGCCAGGGCCAGGGCCTGACGCACCCGGATGTCGGCGAACAGATCGCGGCGCAGATTGAAGGCGAAGCTTTGCATGCCCGACGGCATGCCGTCGCGAAACTCGCGTAATTGCGCCTGACCGCTTTTCACCGCCGGCCAGTCGGCATAGGCGGTGGCCCATTTCTTCGCTTCGTTTTCGACGCGCAGGTCGTATTCGCCGGCCTTCAAGGCTTCCAGCGCCACGGTGGAATCGCGATAGACGTCATAGCGGATGGTGTCGAAATTATAGCGGCCCTTCTGGGTGGGCAAATCCTTGCCCCAGTAATCCTTGACCCGTTCGTAGATGATGGTGCGCCCGGCCTCGAACTTGCCGATGCGATAGGGGCCGCTGCCCAAGGGCGGCACCAGCGTCGTCTCGTCGAAGGTCTTGTCTTGCCAGTAATGCTTGGGCAGCACCGGCAACTGGCCCAGGATCAGCGGCAATTCGCGGTTGTCGCCGGGCTTGAAGACGAATTTGACCCGGCGTTCGCCCAGTTTCTCGGCACGTTCCACCCCAGCGTAATAAAAGCGGTAATGGGGGGCGCCCTTGGTCCGCAAGAGATTCAGCGAAAAGATCACGTCGTCGGCGGTGATCGGCTTGCCGTCATGCCAGCGGGCCTGGGGGCGCAAGGTGAAGGTCACCCACGAGCGGTCGGGCGGCGTTTCCACCGTCTCGGCGATCAGGCCGTATTCGGAAAACGGCTCGTCGGCGGCGGATTCCATCAGGGTTTCGAAGGGCAGGGAAATGCCGTCGGGGCTTTGGCCCTTGGTGATGAACGGGTTCAACGAATCGAACGGCCCCATGTCGGCCAGCCGCAACTCGCCGCCCTTGGGGGCGTTGGGGTTCACATAGTCGAAATGGGTGAAGCCCGCCGGGTACTTCAGGTCGCCATGCATGGCCAGACCGTGCTGGGGCTGACCCCAGGCCGGCAGGGCGGTCAGCAGCAGCAGGGCGACAAGGGTGATCCTCATCCCTTCAGCACTTCCAGGGCCAGGGCATGCAGGCCGGAATCGCCGGCGGCGCAGATGGTGCCGGGCGAAGCGATGGTGACGGCGGCGCCGGTCCAGTCGGTGACGACACCGCCGGCCCCTTCGATGACCGGGACCAGGGCGCAGTAATCGTAAGGCTTCAGCCCCGCCTCGGCCACCAGGTCGACGAAGCCGGTGGCCACCAGGGCATAGGCATAGCAATCGCAGCCATAGCGCGGCAGCTTGACGCGGGCGGCGATGCGCTCCCAGCCGGGGCGAGTGGTGTCGTCGAAATATTCCGGCCCGGTGGTGTAGGCGTAAGCTTTCGACAACGCGTCGCAGGGCCGCGTGCGCACTGGTGCGCCGTTCAGGGTGGTGGGCAGGCCGCGCCCGCCGATCCAGCGTTCGCCGGTGATGGCCTGGTCGATCACCCCCAGGATGGGGACGCCGTTTTCGCACAAAGCGATCAGGGTGCCGAAGCTGGGCTTGCCGGTGATAAACGCCTTGGTGCCGTCGATGGGGTCCAGCACCCAGACGTAACGGGCGTCGATATTCTCGCGGCCGTGTTCCTCGCCGAAGATGCCGTGGTCGGGGAAGCGGGCCTTGATGATGGCCCGCATGGCGGCCTCGACCTCGCGGTCGGCGATGGTCACCGGGCTGGCATCGTCCTTGTCGTCCACCGTGACCGGCGTGCGGAAATATTTGCGGATCACCGGGCGGGCGGCGTCGGCCAGGTCGTGGGCCAGGGCGACGAATTCGGCTGGGCAGGCGGTCATGGCGTTTCCTGGGTCTGGTGTCGGGGCGAAGTTTGGCCCGAAACGGCCGTCAATGCCAGACCCGTTAAGGCGGTTTCGCCCCTGCCCGCGCCGGTATATGGTGGTTTCCCCCTTTCGCGGAGTCGGTCCATGTCCAGTCTGAACCCCGTCGTCGTCATTCCCGCCCGCCTGCCGGCGACGCGCTTGCCGAACAAGCCCCTGGCCGACATCCATGGCGAGCCGATGATCGTCCATGTGTGGCGCCGTGCGGTCGCCGCCGGCATCGGGCCGGTGGTGGTGGCCGCCGCCGACCGCGAAATCGCCGAGGCGGTGACCGCCCATGGCGGCACCGCTGTGCTGACCGATCCCGACCACCCGTCGGGTTCGGACCGGGTGTGGGAAGCCTTGGAAAAGATCGACCCGGAACGGCAATTCGGCGCCGTGGTCAACGTCCAGGGCGACCTGCCCACCCTCGACCCCGCCATCATCCGCGCCGTGTTCGAGCCGTTGGACCATCCCGGCGTCGATATTTCCACCCTGGTGGCGGAAATCAAGGTCGATGAGGAACGCACCAATCCCAACGTGGTCAAGGCGGTGGTGGGCTTCGCGCCGGGCACCACTGTCGGCCGGGCGCTTTATTTCACCCGCGCCACCGCGCCCTGGGGGGACGGGCCGCATTACCACCATATCGGCCTTTACGCCTATCGCCGCGACGCGCTTCGCCGCTTCGTCGGGCTGAAACAGGGCGTCTTGGAACAACGCGAAAAGCTGGAGCAGTTGCGGGCCTTGGAAAACGGCATGCGCATCGACTGCGCCTTGGTTGACACCGTTCCGCTGGGTGTCGATACTCCCGCCGACCTTGACCGAGCCCGCGACATGTTGAAGCCCCGATGAGCCAGAACCCCGCCGATCCCAGCAATTCCATCGCCTTCCAGGGCCTGCCCGGGGCCTATTCGCACAAGGCTTGCCGCGCCGCCTTCCCGGCGATGAACCCGTTGCCCTCGGCCACCTTCGAGGACGCCTTCGCCGCCGTGCGCGAAGGCCGCGCCCGTTACGCGATGATCCCCATCGACAACACCCTGGCCGGTCGCGTCGCCGACGTGCACCACCTGCTGCCCTATTCCGGCCTGCACATCATCGGCGAGCATTTCGAACGCATCAACCACCACCTGCTGGCCTTGCCCGGCGCCACGCTGGACACCATCAAGAGTGTGGAAAGCCATGTCCACGCCTTGGGCCAATGCCGCAACCTGATCCGCCAGTTGGGGCTGTCGGTGATCGTCGGCGCCGACACCGCCGGCGCCGCCGCCGACCTGGCCAAGTCGGGCGACGTCACCAAGGCGGCCATCGCGTCCGAACTGGCGGCCGAGATTTACGGCCTGCAATCGCTCAAATCCAACATCGAGGACGCCGAGCACAACACCACCCGCTTCGTGGTGCTGGCCCGCGACGCGGTGGAACCCAACCCCAACGGCAACAACGTCACCACCTTCGTCTTCCGGGTGCGCAACGTGCCCGCCGCGCTATACAAGGCGCTGGGCGGCTTCGCCACCAACGGCGTCAACATCACCAAGCTGGAAAGCTATCTGGTGGGCGGCGGCTTCGTCGCCGCGCAATTCTATGTGGACGTGGAAGGCCATCCGGCCCAGCGCAATCTGCGTCTGGCGCTGGAAGAACTGGAATTCTTCAGCCACGAAGTGCGCATCGTCGGCGTCTATCCGGCGCATCCGGCCCGGGCCAGCTTCAGCGGACCGGGGGAATAGGTCTTTCCCAGTT
>JAIWOG010000134.1 GCA_020217035.1 Magnetospirillum sp.
TACCTGGGACAGCCAGGTTTCGGCGGTGCGGCGGCCCAAGTCGCGCAGATAGACCAGGAAGTCCCATTCGGTGTTGAACTTGGACGACGCGGTCAACTGGCGGAACTCGTCGGCGGCGGTAATGACGTGCAGCTTCAGCCGCCGATAGGTGTCCTCGCCGATCTCGCCCTGGTCGATCAGGGCGTTGATGCGGGCCAGGCTGTCCAGGCCATGGGTCAGGCTGGCGTTGAAGACGATCTCGTTCATGCGGTTCAGGATGTCGCGCGCGGTGCGCGGCGTTCCCTTGCGTTCCGGCGGGTTGATGGGCACCACCAGCAGATGCCGGGCTTCCGTCCCGTGCAGCAGGGGCAGAAGCGGCGGGTTGCAGGCATAGCCGCCATCCCAATAGGGCACGGTGTCGATTTCCACCGCCTGGAACAAGAACGGCAGGCAGGCCGAGGCCAGCACCGAATCGGCGGTGATTTCGCGGGTCGAAAAGATGCGGGCCTGGCCGGTTTCCACGTTGGTGGCGGCCACATGCACGGCGACGCGGCGCTGGCGGGACAAAGCGGGGAAATCCACGTGACGTTCCAGCACATCGCGCAGCGGATTCAATCCCAAGGGGTTGGTCTGGTAGGGCGAGACGAATTGCCGGGCCACGTCCATCAACGCCAGCCAGGGCGAGCGGTCCAGGCTCCAGCCGCCGTCCAGGCGATCCAGCCACGACCGGCGAAACGGCGACAACCGACCGGCGTCGGCCACCGACCGCCAAAAGCCTTCCAGCGACTGGCGGGCTTTCGCCGGGCCACCGTTGGTCAGGCCGTGGGCCAGCACCACCGCGTTCATCGCCCCGGCGGAAGTGCCGGAAACCGCCGCCACCCGGATGTCGGGCTGTTCCAGCAGGCGGTCCAGAATTCCCCAGGTCAAGGCGCCGTGGGCGCCGCCGCCTTGCAGGGCCAGGGCGACCACATGCTCGCGCTCGGGCGCGGCCTTTGGGGGTGGTTCGACGGGCGAAGCTGGCGGCGCCGGAAGCGGGGTGACAGGGTCAGGGCGGCGCAGCCAGCGCGGCAAGGGGAAACGGCCTAGGGGCATGTCGGCACCTCATGCTGCGCCGCACAATGATGGGCGCATGAGGGGCGGATGCAAGGGATAATTCCAAGACAGCCGAAATCAGCCCTGGGAGGGGGCGAAGGCTTTCAGCGCGAAATCCACCGCCGTCTCGATAGTGGCCTCGACGGTGAAATGCGGGTTGGGCGGCAGGTCGATCATCACCCGATGAAAGCATTCGCCGCGCAGCATGCTGATAAAGGCGTCCACCGCCCGACGGGTGTCGACGAAATCCAGCATGCCGCGTCGCTTCATGTCATCGAAGACCTCGCACAGCCGTTGCTTGCCGCGCAAGGGGCCGGCTTCGTACCAGGTCTTGGCCAGTTCCGGGTGGCGCGGCGCCTCGGCGATGACGATGCGGTAGATGCCCATGACCTCGGGCGCCAGGAACAGCGCCATCAGCCGTTGGGCGACGGCGGTCAGGATGGTCCGCGCCTCCGACGAATCCGGTAGGGTCAAGGACGACAGCCCTTCCGCCTGGTCGTCGCAGCGCCGGCAGATGATGGCACCGAACAGGTCGTCCTTGCTGGCGAAATGGGCGTAGATGGTGGCCTTGGACACGCCGGCGCGGGTGGCGACTTCGTCGACGCTGGTACTGGCGTAACCGCTTTCCAGGAAGCAGCGTTGGGCGGCGTCCAGCATGGCGGCGCGTTTGGCGGCGGAACGGGGGCTGAGGGGCTTTTCCATAGTCACAAACTAAACTAACCAGTTTAGTTTGTGAAGGGTTTCAGTCATACCAACGGCTCAACCCACCATATCCGCCAACGCGTCGTCCAGCAAGGCGGGTTCGATCTCGCGGAAGTGCGGGCCATCGGTCCACACCAGGGCGCAACGGATTTTATGATGCGGATAGATGCAGGCCAGGGCCAGGCGATAGGCGGCCATCTGCCGCACATAAAGGACGGGGACGGGGTCGCTGGCGGCCGGCGGGTTGCGGTTGGTCTTGTAATCGACCACCAGCACCTCGGTGTCGGTGACCACCAGTCGGTCCACCTGGCCGGAAATGGCCCGGCTTTCGCCGATCAGGCCGACGATGGGCACCTCGGCCTGGCTGGCCGGGGTGAACAGCGGCGCGAAGCTGGCATGGTCCAGGATGTCGCTGACCTCGTTGGCCACCGCCAGAGCCTGCGAGGTATCCAGCCCGCCGCTGGCCTTCAGGAAACGGATGGCCGCCTGGGCGCGTTTGTCGCGCGGGATTTCGGGCAGGATCTGCAGCAATTTATGCACCAGCTTGCCGCGTCGGAAGCGGGCCAGACCATCCGCGCCGCCCAAGGGCGAACGCACCGGTGGTTCCTCGCCCTCGGGGCGCGACGGCGCCAGCGGGCGCGGCGGCGACGGTTCCAGCGGGGCGGGTTGGCCGGCCCACAGCGGCAAGGCGGCCAGCGGCGGGATTTCCTCGGCGAAGGTCTTGGCCTCGACAGCCTCTTGCTGCGGACAGGATAGGCGCAGCACGACATTGTCCTCGGTCTCGCCCTGGGTTTCCAGGAACGGGTCGGCGATATCGGAGGCGACGGTTTCAAGTCCGGCCTTGATCAGATTATACCAGCAGCCGGCGGGGGGGGCTTTCTGGGTTTCCCAGCCGCACACGTAAAGCCGGTCCTCGGCCCGGGTCATGGCCACGTAAAGCAGGCGGCGGTATTCCTGTTCGCGCTGGGTTTTCTTGGCGTCGCGGGCGTCATTGGCGACGCTGTCGGCCATTTCGGCCCTGGGCGGCCACAGCAGGATTTCGTCCTCGGGGGGGCCTGCCCACAGCAGGCGCGGGCCTTGGGTGGGCATTTGCAGGGTGTCGGGCATGAAGACGATGGGGGCCTGCAAGCCCTTGGACCCATGCACGGTCATGATGCGCACCGCATTGCCGCCGCCTTGTTCCAGGTCGCGCTTGATCTCGGTGCCACCGCTTTCCAGCCAGTGCAGGAAGCCTTGCAGCGACGGCGGATGGGCACGTTCGAACGCCATGCTCAGGGTGACGAACTCGTCCAGCGGGTCTTCCGCTTCCGGTCCCAGCCGCGCCAGGATGGCCCGCTTGCCGCCCATGGGGCCCAGGACGTGGGCGAACAGGGTGAAGGGGGACAGATGGTCGGCCAGGGCCAGCAGGCGCGACAGGATGTCCTCGGCCCGGCCGAAGGCCGGCTCGGCCCCGGCCTGGCGCTTCAATGTCTCCCACAGGCTGGCTTGGCCGCGATTCCACGCCAGACGGAACAACTGGTCCTCGCTCAGGCCCACCAGCGGGCCTTTCAGCACCGTGGCCAGGGTCAGATCGTCCTCGGGCAGCAGCAGGAAATTGCCGAGCGCCATCAGATCCATCACCGCCATCTGCTCGGTCAGCACCATGCGGTCGGCGCCGGCGACGGGGACGCGCAATTCCTTCAACTCGCGGACCAAATCCTCGACGAAGCCGCCGCGCCGGCGCAGCAAGACCAGCACGTCGCCGGCGCGGACGGGGCGGTTCTGGCTTTCCAGACTCTCGCCGTCGATCATCGTCCGAATGCGCCGCGCCACCAGCCGGGCCAAGCGGGCGCGGGGCGAATCGCCGCGCAGCCTTTCGACCGGGGGCTTCCAGGCGGGGATCTCGTCGGCCGGGCGCGGCTTGACCGGTGGCCACACCTCCACCAGCCCGGCCTGGCCCCTGCGGGCGGCCAGATGCTCGGGCGCCGGGTCGTCGTGGGTGACGCCGTCGCGGCCCGGCCCGCCGCCGGCGAACACCGAATCCACCGCGTCCAGCACGGCGCGGGTGGAGCGGAAGGACAGGTTCAGCGGGATTTCCCGCCACGTGCGTTTGACGTTGCCGGCGGCCTCGGCGAAGCGCTGGCGCATGGCCTTGAACGCCTCGGGGTCGGCGCGTTGGAAGGAATAGATGCTTTGCTTGACGTCGCCGACGGCGAAGATGGTGCGCAAGGTGTCCCGCGCCCCAAGTCCGGCGAAGAATTCCTCGCACAACGCCGCCACCACCGCCCATTGGTCGGGATTGGTGTCCTGGGCCTCGTCGATCAGCACGTGGTCGATGCCGCCATCCAGCTTGTAAAGCACCCACGGCGCCACCCCGGGACGGCCCAGCAGCTCGCGGGCCGCCAGGATCAGATCGTCGTAATCCATTAGGGCGCGGGCCTGCTTGGCGCGATCATAAGCCGCCAGCAGGGCGTGGCCCAGGCGCAGCAACGCCGCGGTGCACTCCGCCACCTGGGCGGCCCGCAGACGATCATTCACCCGCATCAGCCGCTCGGCCTCGATGGCCAGGGCCTTTTCCAGCCAGGGATGGGCGTCGCGCAAGGAATTGGTCACCAGCTTGGCCCTGGGCTCGCCCTTGGCGGTCAGCACCGACAATCCATATTCCGCGAAACCGGCGACGCGGCCGACGGGATCGGCCAGCCACGTGGCCAGCCGTTCGCCGGCTTTCTGGTCGGTCTTGGCGCCACTCAGCAAGACGGGCACCGCCTGACGCAACGTCTCGGCGGCGAAGGAGGCGTCGTCGCAGGCGTGTTCCAAGATGGTTCGCGGAGTGTCGCCGGGTTCCAATTGCAGCCGGGCGCGGGCGGCGGCGATGGCGCCGTCGACGCCGCCTTCACGGTCGAGCAGACGTTTCAGCCGGCCACGGTCGCTGGCAAGCTCGGCCATCAATTCGGGAAAGGCGGTTTCGTGGATCTGTCCGGTGACCACTTCCAGCGCCAGGGCCAGCAAGGAATCGGCGCCGTCGCGGGCGGCGGCCAGCACCTGTTCCTTGGCCGCGTCCAGCAATTCGCCGGAATCGCGGTCGTCCATCACCTGGAAGTGCGGCGCCAGGCCGGCTTCCAGCGGGAAACGGCGCAGCAGCGACTGGCAGAAGGCGTGGATGGTTTCGATGCGCATGCCGCCGGGACTGTCCAGCACCAGGGCGAACAGCCGCCGCGCCCGCACTTCCTCGTCCGGCTGCGGCGGGCGGCCCAGCAACTCGCCCAGGGCCTTGGCCAGGGTGACGTCGTCGGCGATGGCCCAGCCCGCCAGCTTGGAATTAACGCGGTTGCTCATCTCGGCGGCCGCCGCCTTGGTGAAGGTCAGGCACAACAGCTTGGACGGGGCATTGCCGGCCAGCAGCAGGTTCAGCACCCGGTCGGTCAACACCTTGGTCTTGCCGGTGCCCGCCGACGCCGCCACCCAGACGGATGCAGCCGGGTCGGCGGCTTGTTGTTGGCGCAGGCTGGCTTCGGCGATCATTCCCCCTCCTCCTCGCCGGCCACCGCCCATTCCTTGACGCGGGCCAGATGCAGATAGTCGGAATATTTGGGGGCGCGGTCGGGATGCGGCCGGGCTTCATAAGGTGTGGCGGGATCGTCGAAGGCGGCGATCAGTCCCTGGATGCCTTCCAGCGCTTCGTCGGTCAGGCGGGTGGGGTCGGTGGTGGCGGTTTTTTCCTCGCCGCCTTCGGCGCCGCCCTTCAGCCGCCAATACAGCATGCGCGACACCGGGGCGGGGGGGACACCGTCGAAACCGCCGAAGCGGGCGATGGCGGCCTCCAGCGGCAATTGGGGCGCATAGCCGGCGGCCACTTCCTTGGCGCTGGGCGGCTGGCCGGTCTTGTAGTCGATCAGTGCCAGGGTGCCGTCCTTCATCTCGTCCACCCGATCGGCGCGGGCGTGCAGCAGGAAGGGGCCGGCTGGGCCTTGCAGTTCCAGGGCGCCCTTGATCTCGGTGTGGATGCGGGCGATTTCCGGACGGCGGGCGCGTTCGTGGTCGGCCAGCCATCGGGCGACGGCGCGAAAGCGCGGCCACCAGAAGGCCCAGATGCCGGGGCGCGACAAGGCGGGGGCGAACACTTCGGCGCCGACTTGCAAAAGCTTGGCCTCGGCGTCTGCGGGCAGGGCGTCGGGATAAGCGTTGAGGAACTTCTCCACCGCTTCGTGCACCAACGATCCGTAATCGGCGGCGCCGGGATCGGCGTCGACGGGGTCCAACGCCTTCAGGCCCAGCACCTTCTTGGCATAGAGGCCATAGGGGTCGCGCATCCAGGTTTCCACCTCGGTGACCGACAGCTTGCGCGGGCGGGCGGCGACGGGCGGGCGCGGGGCCGGGCGTTCCACCTTGACCCTTTCCTCGGCGCGGTCCAGCAAAGCGTGCCAGGCCAGCCATTCCCATTGCTGGTCCTGGAAGTTCAGCCCCCTGGCCTGGGTCACCGCGTCCAGCCGCATCAGCCAGCGCGACGGCACGGTGGGGGTGCCTTCGACCCGGGCGGAACGGGTCAACATGACTTCGGGGGCAGCGAAGGCTTGGGTGAAATCGTGGGCCGACTGGCCGACGCGCACTTCCGGGGCGGGCAGGCCGAAAGCCTTGCGCATGGGGCGGCTCATCCATGGATCGGCTTCGGCCTCGCCCGGCCAGGTGCCTTCGTTCAAGCCGGCCAGAATCATCAGGTCGGCCTGTTGCAGCCTGGCCTCCATGGTGCCCCAGATGAACAGGCGGGGATGGCGGCCCCAGATGGGGCGCACCACCCGGCCGGACAGCAATTCGTCGAAAAGTGCCGGGTAATGTCGTGGCGACAGGGGCGGGAACATGTCGCCCACCACCGCCAGGGCATCGGCCAGTTCGCCGATGGCCCGCGCCAGGGCATCGCCCGCTTCGCCCCGCCACAGCCGCAGGGGGCCCGGGCCCTGGTGGTCGGCGGCCAGGGCTTCGGCGGCTTCCATGTGGGTACGCAGCAAGTCGGCCAAGGGCGCCGTGTCCTGCGCCATGGTCGCCAGGAACGGCGACAGCGCCGTTTCCACCGCGTCCAGCCAGCGGATCAGCCCTGCATCCTCGGCGCAGGCCCTGCGCAACCCGCCCAATCCGGGAGCGGGACGGGGGCCGCGCACGATCTTTGCGGTCTCCAGGCGCCGCGCTTGGGCGCGGAAACGGGCCGGGTCCAGGCCGGCGGCGGCCATTGGATGCTTGACCAGGGACAACAGCGGATGGGGGGCGAAATCGTCGGTCACCGCCCGGGCCAGCAGCCGCAGGAAAGACCCCGCCTCGGTCAGCGCCAACGGCCGGCCGGCGGAATCGTCGATGGCGATGCCCCAGCGTTCCAGTTCCGCCGCCACCCGTCGCGCCAGGTCGCGGTCGGGGGTGACCAGCGCGGCGGTGCGCTCGGGGACTTCCAGGGCTTGGCGCAGCACCAGCGCGATGGCGCCCGCCTCTTCGCGCGGGGCCGGCGCCTTCAGCAGCGAAACGCCGTCCAGGGCGCCAGGGAATTGGCGGGGGTGGCGCCATTCCTCGCAGGTGGCGGCGGGGCGCAGGGCTTCCGCCAACAAGGCGGAACGGGCGGCGCGAGGATCGGGGGCCGGCGACAGGTCGCGCACCAGGCGGCGCGGCACCTCAAGGCGCAGCAGCAGCCGCTTCAGCATGTATTGCGGGTGGGTTTCGTCCAGGGATTCCCAGGATTCGCCATCCATGTGGATGTCCAGGCCGGGCAGCACCACCTGGCCGTGCGGCAGTCCGGCGACGGCCGCCATCAGCCGGGCGGTGGCCGGGCGCGAGCCGGTGGAGCCGGCGACGACGACCGGATAGTCTGGCGGCTCGCGGCGCCAAAGGGCGGCTTGCGCGTCCAGAACCTTGTTGACCCAGTCCTGATGGTCGATCCGCCCGCCCAGCAGCGCCGGCCAGTGCTGAGTGACGATCTTCAGGAAGTCGATGGTCACCTGCCAATGGGCGGCGTAATCGTCGGGAACCAGCTTGTCCAGACGGTCGAAGCCGATTTCCTCGATCAGCACGCTGTCCAGCAGGCTACCCAATTCGCGGGCCAGCCGTGCCGCCTGGTCGGGACTGGGGGCGTGGCCGCCGCGCCCGGCGCCCATCTGCAGCACCAGCCGGGTCAGGATCAACTGGCGCTCGGCGGGCGGGATGGGGGCGGGCAGGTCCAGGCCCTCGGGGGCCAGCAAATCCTGCTCGGCCAGGTCGTCGGCATCGGGTTCCAGCGGTTTCAGCCGGGGCAGCAACAAAGGCTTGCCGCCGGAATGACGCAAAAAGGCGTCCTTCAGCGCCCGGGCCGCGCGGCGGTTGGGCAGCAGCACCAGGACGCGGGCCAGGCGTAGCGGGTCGCCGTCGGCCAGGCGCAGCAGGTGGCGGGCCAGCACGTCGACGAAGGGCAGGCCGGGGGCGATGGTGAAGATCGATCCGGCCGGCGCTTGCGTCATGGATTGTCCTGCTCCTCGGCCAACAGGGCCTGTTCCACCACCGGCAGGGCCTGGGGGGTGCCCACATGGTACCAGCGGCCGTCATGGACCAGACCGAACAGGCGGCCGGCTTCCAGCGCCCGGTCGTACAACACGTTCAGCGAGAATTTGCCCGAAGGCGCATCAGTGAACAAGCGTGGCGACAGAATTTGCACACCGGAAAACAGCAAGGGCGCCACCTGGCGGGGGCCGCGCCTTGTGGGCACGCCGTCGGTGGACAGGAAAAAGTCGCCGTCGCCGTCATAGCCCAAGGCGGTGGCGGTGCGTTGCATCAGCAGCAGCCCGTCCATGCGGGAATCGTCCCAGGCTTGGGCCAGACGATGCAGCGCCGTGTCGGCGCCGCCATCGGTCCAGATGATGTCGGAATTGACCACATAGAAGGGATCGGCGCCCAGCAGCGGCAGGGCCTTGGCCACCCCGCCGCCGGTTTCCAGCAACTGGTCCTCGGGCGAAAGCGTGATGTCGGCGCGATGCGCCAGATGGGCGGCGATCTTTTCGCCCAGCCAGTGGGTGTTGACCACCTTGCGGGCCACGCCGGCCCGGTCCAGGTGGTCCAGCGCCCGGTCCAGCAAGGTGCGGCCGGCGACGCCGACCAACGGCTTGGGCAGGGTCTCGGTGATCGGGCGCATGCGCAGGCCCAGGCCGGCGGCCAGGACCATGGCGTGTTGGGGCTTGCAGCTCATGGATGGGGAACCGTGCGTTGTTCCGGGGGTATGTGGGTATCCAGCCAGGCTTTGACAGCACCCAGGGCGGGATGGGCCAGCGCTTGTTCCAACAGGCGCCAGACGCGGGGGATGTGGACCAGATAGCCGGGCTTGCCGTCGCGTTTGCACAATCGGGTGAAGATGCCGATGACCTTGGCGTGGCGCTGGGCCGCCAGCACCGCCCAGGACGCGGCGAAGGCGTCGCGGTCAAGATGCGGCAGCTTGTCCAGATAGCGATCCTTCATGCGTCCGATCAGCCCAGGGTCGATGTCGCGACGCGCGTCCTCCAGCAGGCTCATGGGGTCGTAGGTCAAGGGTCCGGCGACGGCGTCCTGGAAGTCCAAAAGTCCGCAGGCGGCCAAGCCGGGACGGTCCAGCAGCATCAGGTTGTCCACGTGGAAGTCGCGCAACACCAGGGTTTGGGGCACCGACCGGGCGACGGGGAACAGGTCGCGCCACAGGCGGCGGTATTCTTCACGGGCCGAATCGGCGGTGGCGTGGCCCAGCACGGCGGGCATGTACCAATCGGTCAGCAGGCAGGCTTCGGTCAGCAGGCGCTCGTCGTCGTAATCCGGCGTGCCGGCGGGCACCGCGTCGGCGCGGTTGTGCAAATCGGCCAGCACGTCCATGGCCAGGGCGTAAAGCGCCCCTTCGTCACCACCGGCGGCCAGATTGCGGGCATAGGTGGAATCGCCCAAATCCTCCAGCAGCAAGAAGCCGTGTTCCACGTCCTTGCCCAGGATGCGCGGCGCCGAATAACCAAGCGCACAAAGCTGCTCGCCGATGCGGATGAACGGGCGCACGTCTTCCTGGGGCGGCGGCGCGTCCATCAGCACGGCGGCGTCGGTACCGCGCCGCAATCGGTCGTAGCGGCGAAAGCTGGCGTCGCCGGCCAGCACCCCGCGTTCGGCCGTGCCCCAGCCATGGTCGTGCAGAAATTGGCGCAGCAATTGGTCGCGCTGGCTCATGCGGTCATATCCTTAAGACGGTCGTCCCATTGTTCGTGCGAGATCAGCTCAGCCTTGCGGCTGGTGG
>JAIWOG010000135.1 GCA_020217035.1 Magnetospirillum sp.
TCTTGTGTCCGGGATGCAGATGGATTTCCAGGCGTTGGCGCGGCATCAGCCGGCCCAGCCGGTCCGGCCATTCGATCAGGCTGACGCCGTCGACGAAGGCGTCCTCGATTCCCAGTTCGAAAGCGTCTTCCGGCTTGTCCAGACGATAAAGGTCGAAATGCCAAAGGTCGCCGTTGGCCCCTTCGTACATCTGCACCAAGGTGAAGGTGGGGCTGGGCACGTCTTCGTCCTGGCTGGTCAGCGCCCGGATGAAGGCGCGGGCCAGGGTGCTTTTGCCCATGCCGAGCGTGCCGTGGAGCGCGATGACGTCGCCGGGACGGGCCAGGCTGGCAAGCTGGTGGCCCAGGGCGGCGGTGGCGGCCTCGTCGGCCAGATGGACGATCATGGACTCCATGGATCAGCCTTTCGCGCGGGGATGGGCGTCGCGATAGACGCGGGTCAGGCGTTCCGCGTCCACTTGGGTGTAGCGCTGGGTGGTGGACAGCGACGAATGGCCCAGCAATTCCTGGATGGTGCGCAAATCGCCGCCGCCGGCCAGCAGATGGGTGGCGAAGGAATGGCGAAGGGCGTGCGGGGTCGCGGTTTCCGGCAGGCCCAGCAACAGGCGCAGCCGGCGCATCTGCCGCTGCACCACGCCGGGATTGAGCTTGCCCCCCCGGGCGCCCACGAACAGCGGCGATTGGGCGGCCAGCGGATAGGGACACAAAGCCACGTATTCGCCGATGGCTTGCCGCACGATGGGCAGCACCGGCACCACCCGCTGCTTGCGGCCCTTGCCGGTGATGGTCATCGCCTCACCCGCCGGGATGTCGCGCTTTTCCAGGGACAGCGCCTCGCCCAGGCGCAGGCCGCAGCCGTAAAGCAGGGTGAACAACGCCACGTCGCGGGCCGCCAGCCACGGTTCGTCATGCAATTCGCCGGCGGTGTTGAGCGCTTCCAGCGCCTCGTCGGCGGCCAAGGGCTTGGGCAGGCTTTTCGGTGGCCTGGGCGCCTTGACCGCGCCCAAGGCCGGGTTGTGTACCAGGTCGTGACGGTCCAGATATTTGAAGAAGCCGCGCAGCGTGCTCATCAACCGGGCCTGCGACGCCTTGCCCAGGCCGTCGGCCTGGCGGGCGGCGAGAAAAGCACGGAAATCAGTGGGTTTCAGCGCCGCCAGATCGTCCAGCCCGGCCTCGCCCCCCAGATGGGACAACAGAAAGGTGACGAAGGCCGACAGGTCGCGGGCATAACCGTCCAGGGTATGCGGGCTGGATCGTTTTTCGCCTTCCAGCCAGCCGCGCCAATCGGCGATCACCCGGGCCAGGTCGGGACGGGCGGCGAAATGGATGGGGGCGGGGGGCATCAGGCCAGGCCCTCGACCAGGCCGGCCAGGTCGGTGTCGGCCAGCCGCGCCACCAGCCGGTGGTCGGCGGTGACCAGCTTGGCGCCCAGCGAACGGGCCAGCGCCAGATAGACGCAGTCGTAGACCGGGTGATCCAGGCGGCGGCCCAGGGCCAGGGCCTCTCCGGTCAAGGCCAGCGAGGAATGGAAATGGGCGATCACCGTCGGCAGGGTCGCCACCGCCATTTCAGCGTGGGAGAGGGTGGCCTTGCCGGTGCGGGCCAGCTTCCAGGCGACGTTGGTGAATTCCACCGCCAGCAGGTCGGGGCCGACCAGAACTTCGCCCCGATCAAGCAATCGGCGGGCCTCGGTGCTTCCCGGTTCCTCGAACAGCCACTTGACGGCGACCGAGCTGTCGATGACCAGCGTCATCGGGAATCGCGGTCCTGGCGAATGAGGTCGGTGCTGTCATCCAGGCGCGGCGGCGACATGGACGCCACCTTCTCGATTAGCGCCCGCTTCTGTTCCGGGGTCAGCGGCGCCTGGGCGGCCAGAGCCTCGCGCAGTTCGGCTTCCAGCGAGCGGTTGTTCAACTCGGCCTTGGTGCGGAACTGGTTGATGATGGCATCGTCCAGGTTGCGGATGACGACGGATCCCATGACCTTGTCTCCAGGAATGCTATCAAAAATGATAGCAAAACCGGTCCCTGCCCTCAACCTCAGCCGACGAAGCGGTGGACGCAGGTGTCGGTGACGCGGGCCAGGAAGGTGATCAATTCGGTGCCTTGGCCGGAATGGAAGGTTCGGCCATGGCGGGATCCCAGCGCCAGCAGGCCGGGCGGGCATTGGCCGCCGGGCGCCAGCCGCACCAGGGCCGAGGACGACACCAGCCCGGCGCCGTCGCCGAACACCGCCGGGTCGCCGGGCATCTGTTCGTTCAGTGCGCAATCGGAACCGGGGCCGCCCATGATGCGGTCGACGCTGCCCGGTACCAGGCGCAGGATGCCCGGCGCGGTCAGCGGCTCCAGGGCGGTGGGGCATTCCTCGAAGGCCAGGGCGGCGACGTCCACGTCCAGCATCGGCGCCAAGTCGTCGGCCACCACTTGCGCCAGCGCCGCCATGTCGGTGGCCGACAGCAAGGCGAGGACCGCCTCGTGGGTGCGGTTCTGGGTGCTCATGTTGGAACGGCTGGTGTGGATCAGGCTTTCGGCGGCGCCCTTGACCCGCTCCACCTCTTCCTTCAGGCGTTCAATCATGAAGCTTTGCATGTCGACGATGCCGTCCGAGCCCGGCCAGCGCGACGGCGGTGACAGGGTTGTCACCAACTCTGTATGGCGCAGCAGGAAGTCGGGGTGTTGGCGCAGATAGGCGGCTACCTGCTTGTCGGTCAGCTCGGGCTCGCTGAACAGGGCATCGTCGCGCTTGCGCACCATGGACTTTCCTAACAGGGCGATTGCTTCTTGGTTGGTCGGCGCTAAGTTTAGACCATGCTTTCCGCCGTCGCCAACCCCGCCCGACAAATTTCTCCGCATTCGCTGGCGGGCGTGCTGCTGCCGTTGCCCTTGGCCGGTCTCTATGATTACCGCGTGGGCGACCAGCCGGTGGCCATGGGCGACTTCGTCGTGGTGCCGCTGGGCAAGCGCGAAGTGGTCGGCGTGGTGTGGGGGGAAGGGCGCGGCGGGGTGGACCCGGCCAAGCTGAAGACCATCCATCGCCGTCTGGACTGCCGGCCCTTGCCGGAAGCCAGCCGCAAGTTCGTCGACTGGGTGGCGGGCTACACCCTGGCGCCGCCCGGCGCCGTGTTGCGCATGGCCATGAGCGTGCCCAGCGCCCTGGAACCCTTGCGTGACCTGGTGGCCTGTCGCTTGGCCGCGACGGTTCCCGCCATCAAGCTGACCGAGGCGCGGCGCCGGGTGTTGGCGGCGGCGGCCGAGCTGCCGCCGCTGCTGCCCGCCGACCTGGCCCGCGAGGCCGGGGTGGGGCCGGCGGTGGTCAAGGGACTGATCGAGGCCGGCGCCCTGGAAACCACCCCCATGGCGCCGCCGCCGCCCTTCGCCATTCCCGATCCCGACCACCCCGGGCCGCTGCTGTCGCCGGCCCAGCGCCAGGTGGCAGACCATCTGCGGGATTCCATGGACAAGGGGTTTTCGGTGGTGCTGGTGGACGGGGTCACCGGATCCGGCAAGACCGAGGTGTATTTCGAAGCTATCGCCGCCGCCCTGGCCGCTGGCCGTCAATCCCTGGTGCTGTTGCCGGAAATCGCCCTTTCGGCGCAATGGCTGACCCGCTTTCGCGCCCGTTTCGGCGTCGAGCCGGCGGCGTGGCATTCCGAACTGACAGACGCCAAGCGCCGCGACACCTGGCGGGCGGTGGCGGCGGGCAGCGCCAAGGTGGTGGTGGGGGCGCGATCGGCGCTGTTCCTGCCCTATGCCGATCTGGGGCTGATCATCGTCGACGAAGAGCATGATTCCGGCTTCAAGCAGGAAGACGGGGTCGCCTATCACGCCCGCGACATGGCGGTGGTGCGCGGCCAGATCGGCGGCTGTCCGGTGGTGTTGGCCTCGGCGACGCCGTCCTTGGAAACCATGATGAACGTGCAGGCCGGGCGCTATGCTCGTCTGCATCTGCCCGACCGCCATGCCGGCGCCATCCTGCCCGCCATCGGTGTGGTGGACCTGCGCAAGGATCCGCCGCCGCGCGGCTTCTGGCTGTCGCCGGTCTTGGTCAAGGCGGTCGAGGAGACGTTGGCGGCCGGCGAGCAGGCCATGCTGTTCCTCAACCGGCGCGGCTACGCGCCGTTGACGCTGTGCCGCAAATGCGGCCATCGCCTGCAATGCCCCCATTGCACCGCCTGGCTGGTCGAGCACCGGCATGCCGGCCGCATGGTCTGCCACCATTGCGGCCATCAAATCCGCCCGCCGACCGAATGCCCCGAATGCGGGGCCGAGGACAGCTTCGCCGCCTGCGGCCCGGGAATCGAACGCATCGCCGAGGAAGTGGCTCATCGTTTTCCCCAGGCTCGGCTGGCGATGATGGCATCGGACACGGTTTCCGGTCCCCAGGCGGCGGCGGAACTGGTGCGCCGCGTCGCCGACCATGACGTCGACCTGCTGGTCGGCACCCAGATCGTCGCCAAGGGCTATCATTTTCCCATGCTGACCTTGGTCGGCGTGGTCGATGCCGATCTGGGGTTGGACGGCGGCGACCTGCGGGCGGCGGAACGCACCCATCAATTGCTGTCGCAGGTGGCCGGCCGCGCCGGCCGCGCCGAACGCCCCGGCCGGGTGCTGTTGCAGACCTTCCAGCCCGATCACCCGGTGATGCGGGCTCTGGCCCGGGGCGACCGTGACTCTTTCATGGCGACCGAGGCCCAGGCCCGACGCGATGCCGGCATGCCGCCCTATGGCCGACTGGCGGCGCTGGTCGTCTCGGGGCCCGAGGCTGGCGCGGTGGACGAATTCTGTCGAAAAATGATTCGTCTTGCGCCGAGTTTAGAGGGTCTCCAAATCATTGGTCCCGCTCCCGCCCCCCTGTCTTTGTTGCGCGGCCGTCATCGTCGGCGATTCCTGATCAAGGCGCGGCGCGACGTGGGGCTTCATCAGCCTTTGCGAAAGTGGCTGGAATCCGTGGTTGTTCCCTCGGGAATCAGGATTCAAGTGGATGTCGACCCCTATGGATTCCTCTAGGGTAGGGGTGGGGGTGGAGTGCTCCCCGCCTGACCGGGTGGGGGCATTTTCGCGATGCCGCAGAGTGCAAGGCTTGCGGAGTCGTCTTGCAACGCAATACCCAATGTGTTAGTTAACCTCCGCGCTCGTGGGAGGGGGAAACGTCTGCTGCGTCGCAAAATATTGAAAATCAATACGTTATTGGCTGCCGGCGAATTCGTTTTCGACCAGACCCGAAGGACTTGCCCAGGTGCCCTCAGAAACTACTGGCGTGATCGCCGACCGCTACGCTACCGCACTCTTCGATCTGGCCGAAGGTCAGAACGCGCTTGACCAGGTGGCGGGCGACCTCAAGAGCCTGAAGGCGATGATCCGCGAAAGCGCGGATTTGAACCGTCTTCTCGATAGTCCCGCGCTGAAGCGTTCGGAACAGGGCAAGGCCGTGGCCGCCCTGGCCGATGCCGCCCAGTTCCATGGACTGACCAAGAATTTTCTCGGGTTGGTGGCTTCCCACCGCCGTCTGTCCGCGCTTCCCGGCATGATCGAGGCTTTCCTCGGCGCGTTGGCCAAGAAGCGCGGCGAAGTCTCCGCCAAGGTGACTTCGGCGGTGGCGTTGAGCCAGGGCCAACTCGACGCTCTGGTTTCCTCCTTGAAAGCCGCCTGCGGCACGGATGTTTCCGTGGATGTCGGCGTCGATCCCTCGCTGCTCGGCGGGATGGTCGTCAAGGTTGGTTCCCGTATGGTTGACAGCTCGCTGAAGACGAAGCTGCAGCACCTCAAGCTTGCCATGAAAGGGGTTGGATAATGGAAATCCGCGCGGCTGAGATCTCCGCGATCCTCAAGCAACAGATCGCCAATTTCGGCACCGAGGCGGAAGTCGCCGAGGTCGGCCAGGTGCTCTCGGTTGGTGACGGTATCGCCCGTGTGCATGGTCTGGACAAGGTCCAGGCCGGTGAAATGGTTGAATTCCCGGGCGGCATCAAGGGTATGGCGCTGAACCTCGAAACCGACAATGTCGGTATCGTGATCTTCGGCGACGACCGCGCCATCAAGGAAGGCGACACCGTCAAGCGCACCGGCGCCATCGTGGAAGTCCCCGTCGGCAAGGGTCTGCTGGGTCGCGTCGTCGACGCGCTGGGCAACCCCATCGACGGCAAGGGCCCGATCGAAGCCGCCGGCATGGCCCGCGTCGACGTCAAGGCCCCGGGCATCATTCCGCGTAAGTCGGTGCACGAGCCCATGTCCACCGGCATCAAGGCCGTGGACGCCCTGATCCCCATCGGACGCGGTCAGCGCGAGCTGGTGATCGGTGACCGTCAGACCGGCAAGACCGCCATCCTGATCGACACCATCATCAACCAGAAGCGTTGGCACGACCAGTCGGACGAAAAGTCCAAGCTGTACTGCATCTACGTTGCCGTCGGCCAGAAGCGCTCGACCGTCGCCCAGATCGTCAAGACCCTGACCGATTACGGCGCGATGGAATACACCACCGTGGTCGCCGCCACCGCGTCGGAAGCTGCGCCCCTGCAGTTCATCGCGCCCTATACCGGCTGCACCATGGGTGAATATTTCCGCGACAACGGCATGCACGCCCTGATCATCTATGACGATCTGTCCAAGCAGGCCGTCGCCTATCGTCAGATGTCGCTGCTGCTGCGTCGTCCGCCGGGACGCGAAGCCTATCCGGGCGACGTGTTCTATCTGCACTCGCGTCTGCTGGAACGCGCCGCCAAGATGGGCGACGCCGCCGGTGCCGGTTCGCTGACCGCCCTGCCGGTCATCGAAACCCAGGCCAACGACGTGTCGGCCTACATTCCGACCAACGTGATCTCGATCACCGACGGCCAGATCTTCCTGGAAACCGAACTGTTCTACAAGGGCATCCGCCCCGCCGTGAACGTCGGTCTGTCGGTGTCGCGCGTCGGCTCCGCCGCCCAGATCAAGGCCATGAAGCAGGTCGCCGGCACCATCAAGATGGAACTGGCCCAGTATCGTGAAATGGCCGCCTTCGCCCAGTTCGCGTCCGATCTGGACCCCGCTACCCAGAAGTTGCTGGCTCGCGGTGCCCGTCTGACCGAATTGCTGAAGCAGCCCCAGTTCTCGCCCCTGTCGACCGAAGAGGAAGTGGTTTCCATCTTCGCCGGCGTGAAGGGCTACCTGGACAAGCTGGCGGTCAAGGATGTGGGTCGCTTCGAGAAGGGCCTGCTGTCCGAGATCAAGGCCAAGGCGCCGGAGATCCTGACCACCATCGCCACTGAAAAGGCGATCTCGGGTGAGACCGAAGGCAAGCTGAAGGCTTTCCTGGACGGTTACGCCAAGACCTTCGCGTAAGGGGTTTAGCACCCGATGCCGAGCCTTAAAGACCTACGGCTGAGGATCGTCAGCGTCAAATCGACGCGCAAGATCACCTCAGCCATGAAGATGGTCGCAGCTTCCAAACTCCGCCGCGCGCAAACCGCGGCGGAGGCGGCGCGGCCCTTCGCCGAGCGCATGGAGCGGATGCTGGGAACCCTGGCGGGTTCCCTGGCCGGTCAGGCGGGTGCCCCCGCCATGCTGGCCGGTAACGGCAAGTCCGACGTGCATCTGATCGTCATGGTGACCGCCGACCGCGGTCTGTGTGGCGGTTTCAACTCGTCCATCGTCCGCGACGTCCGGCGCCTGACCGCCGAACTGATCGGCCAGGGCAAGACGGTGAAGATCATGCCCGTGGGCCGCAAGGGCCGCGAGCAGATCAAGCGCGATTTCGGTTCGAACCTGATCGAAGGCTTCGAAGGTCTTGGCCGCAAGGGCATCACCTTCCCCGAGGCCGACATGGTCGCCGCCAAGGTGGCGTCCCTGTTCGAGGCGGGCGAATTCGACGTCTGCACCATCGTCTACAACCGGTTCCAGTCGGCCATCTCGCAGGTCGTGACCCGCCAGCAACTGATCCCCTTCGCCGTTCCGGCGGGCGAGGAGAAGTCGGGCGAGCTCAAGGCGATCTACGAGTTCGAGCCGAACGAAGAGGAAATCCTGGCCACCTTGGTGCCGCGCAACCTGGCCATCCAGGTTTTCCGCGCCACCCTGGAAAGCCAGGCGTCCGAACAGGGCGCGCGTATGACCGCCATGGACAACGCGACGCGCAACGCGGGCGACATGATCAACGGCCTGACCATCAAGTACAACCGTTCGCGTCAGGCTCAGATCACCAAGGAACTGATCGAAATCATCTCCGGCGCCGAAGCGCTGTAAGGAAGAGTAGGAGCTCACAATGGCTAACACTAACGTCGGCACGATCACCCAGGTTTTGGGCGCCGTCGTGGACGTGCGCTTCGAGGGCCAGTTGCCGGCCATCCTGAACGCGCTTCACACCACCAACAACGGCCAGCTTCTGGTCCTGGAAGTCGCCCAGCACCTGGGTGAGAACACCGTCCGCGCCATCGCCATGGACTCGACCGACGGCATGGTCCGTGGTCAGGAAGTGACCGACACCGGTTCGGCGATCCAGATGCCGGTGGGTCCCGAGACCCTGGGCCGCATCCTGAACGTCATCGGCCAGCCCATCGACGAACGCGGTCCCATCGGCAACACCAAGACCCTGCCGATCCACGCCGAAGCCCCGGCCTTCGTCGACCAGTCGACCGAAGCCGAGATCCTGGTCACCGGCATCAAGGTCATCGACTTGCTGGCTCCCTACCTGAAGGGCGGCAAGATCGGCCTGTTCGGCGGCGCCGGCGTCGGCAAGACCGTGACCATCATGGAACTGATCAACAACGTCGCCAAGGCGCACGGTGGTGTGTCGGTGTTCGCCGGCGTCGGCGAACGTACCCGTGAAGGCAACGACCTCTATCACGAAATGATGGAATCGGGCGTCATCAAGACCGACGGCCCGGGCTCGAAGGTGGCCCTGGTCTATGGTCAGATGAACGAACCCCCGGGTGCCCGTGCCCGCGTCGCCCTGTCGGGTCTGACCGTCGCCGAATATTTCCGCGACGAAGAAGGCCAGGACGTGCTGTTCTTCGTGGACAACATCTTCCGCTTCACCCAGGCCGGTTCGGAAGTGTCGGCTCTGCTGGGCCGCATCCCCTCGGCCGTGGGTTACCAGCCGACGCTGGCCACCGACATGGGTGCCCTGCAGGAACGCATCACCTCGACCAAGAAGGGCTCGATCACCTCGGTGCAGGCCATTTACGTGCCGGCCGACGACTTGACCGACCCTGCTCCCGCCACCTCGTTCGCCCACTTGGACGCCACCACCGTGTTGTCGCGTTCCATCGCCGAAATGGCCATTTTCCCGGCCGTGGACCCGCTGGACTCGACTTCGCGCGCGCTTGATCCCCGCATCGTCGGTGAAGAGCATTACGGTGTCGCCCGTGAAGTGCAGCGTATCTTGCAGACTTACAAGTCGCTGCAGGACATCATCGCCATCCTGGGCATGGACGAATTGTCGGAAGAAGACAAGCTGGTGGTGGCTCGCGCCCGCAAGATCCAGCGCTTCCTGTCGCAGCCCTTCCATGTGGCCGAAGTCTTCACCGGTTCGCCCGGCAAGCTGGTTCCCATCGAAGAGACCGTGAAGTCGTTCAAGGCCATCTGCGCCGGTGAATACGATCACCTGCCGGAAGCCGCCTTCTACATGGTCGGTGGCATCGAGGAAGTGATCGAGAAGGCCAAGAAGCTGGCCGCCGACGCCGCGTAAGTTGGGATTTCGGGCGGTTCCTTCGGGGGCCGCCCACCCAATCCCACAAGGGTAAGGAACAAGGCGCATGGCCGAAAAGATCAAGTTCGAACTGGTGTCCCCCGCCAAGCTGCTGGTCAGCGAGGCCGTGGACATGGTGGTGGTGCCCGGCAGCGAAGGTGACTTCGGCGCCCTGGCCCTGCATGCTCCCATGATCACCACCGTCCGTCCGGGCGTCATCGACGTCCATGACGGCGGCAAGGTCGGCAAGCGCATCTTCGTCGCCGGCGGTTTCGCCGAAGTGAACGAAGAACGCGTGACCGTGCTGGCGGAAGAGGCCATTCCGGTGGGTGAAATCTCCG
>JAIWOG010000136.1 GCA_020217035.1 Magnetospirillum sp.
CCGACATGGTGTCCGCCCGTCTGCAGGAAGCCCGCGAAGCGGTGGCCGACGCCAAGTCCGATGCCGAAAAGGCCGCGGCTGCCCAGCGCATGCTGGTCGCCACCGCCTTGGAAGCCGCTGCCCGCTGATCCGGGTGTGCGTTGAGGAATTGGGGCCGGCCTTGTCGCCGGCCCTTTTTCGTTTCGGCTGTTTTTTCGTTTTGCACCGCCGTTGTCCCTCTTGTAACAATTGCCCATGCTTGGCCACAAAATAGGACCGATCAGATGACGCATTGGACGCAAGACGATATTCCGTGGGACAAGTTCGACGCGTCTAAACTGTCCGATGACATCCTGAAAGTGGTCAAGGCCGCCGCCATGGTCGAACGCAATGCCGGCGACTACACCGAGTATCTGGGCAAGGTGTTCGCGGGCGATCCGGCCTTCAAGCAATTGGCGGTGCAGTGGCGCAAGGAAGAAGTCCAGCATGGTGACGTGTTGGGCCGCTACGCCGAGCTGGCCGACCCGGATTTCAACTTCGCCGAGCGCTTCAAGCGCTTCACCGACGGCTACAAGGTGCCCACCGACCTGGACCAGTCGGTGCGCGGTTCGCAGACCGGCGAATTGCTGGCCCGCTGCATCGTCGAGACAGGCACCTCGTCGTTCTATTCGGCGCTGCGCGACGCCACCGACGAACCGGTGCTGAAGGCCATATGCCATCGCATCGCCGGTGACGAGTTCCGTCATTACAAATGGTTCTATAGCTACATGAAGCGCTACATGGATGCCGAGGGTGTCGGCGTCTTCCGGCGCACCTTGGTTGCCATCGGCCGCATCAAGGAAACCGACGACGACGAACTGGCCTTCGCCTATCACGCCGCCAACGAGCCTGCGGACCTGCCCTATGTGCGCGAACGCTGCAACCGGGAATACGCGGTGCGGGCCTATGGCTTCTATCAGCCCAAGCACACCGAACGCGCCGTCAACATGATCCTGAAGGTCATCGGTCTGGACCCCCAGGGTTGGCTGGGTTCGGCGGCCAAGAAATTCGCCTGGAACAAGATGCGGTCCCGCGCCCAGGCGATGAAGCTGGCGGCTTAGGGGGTATTCCCCTGTCGTTATTGCCGCGCGTGCCCCCGCGACCGTCCGGATTAGGTTTTCGCGGATTGGTGCGTCCGGGTGAAGCCGGATCAAGGCAACACGGATGAGCGCGGATAAACGGGATGAACACGGATTTTTTCATCCGTGTCTATCCGATCCATCGATGTCCATCCGTGTTGCTTGATGAAAATCTCCAGCCGACGGAGATTTGGATGGGAGCCCCGCAAACATCCGGCTTCAGCGACTGTCTGACGACTTGAACAGTGCGGCCGTGGGGCAGGCCCAGGGGAAAATCACCGCTGGAAGGCTGCCAACGACCCGCGCACCTGATCCAGGGCGTTGCGCATTTCCACCTGGAAGCGCTGCGAGGCTTCCTGGGCGTATTGCGCCTGTTGGGCCGGCATGTTGCGCAGCAATTGCTCGGTGGCGGCCTGGGTGCCGGCGATGCCGGCTTCCACCGAATCCACCACTTCGTTGGCCTGCTTGATCTGATTCTGCGCCTTGTTGGCCAGACCTTGGGCGTCGACGGTGGCCAACAAGTGGCCCAAACCGCTGACGGCGTTCTTCAATTGGGTGCCTGCTTCGGATACCGAAATGGCGGCGCCTTGCTGGATGGCGTTTTCGTTCAATTGGCGCACGGCGGAAATCATGGTGGCCAATTGCTGGGTGACATCGGCCAATTGCTGGCTTTGGTCGCGCTGACGGCGGTCGCTGGCGTCGCCGGCCCCTTCGGTCAGTCTTTGGCTATCCGGCAGAGTCTCGTCCGCCGCGGCAACCGATGAAGCGGATTCCGACGCCGGAGACAAAGAACTCAGGAACGAGGCGATTCTGCCAATTCCCATGAGTGACACCCCAATTAGCCGCCCTTTGGGCGAGTTCAGGTCGTACCCTGAACATTCAGCATAATCCACTTCCCCTCATTTATTCAACGATTTGCGTTGCGATGCTGGCGCAATATGGCGAAAGGAGAGGATTCGGTCGACACGGATTTGCGGGGTTTCCGAGATGTTGTTTTCTTGCGTTCGGCCCGACGCCATCCCTGGGGGGAGAGGCTCCACCCCAAGTCGGGCAGCAGTTTATCCAAGGCGGCGGGGGACAAGCCCGTCAAGGAGGCCAGGGCCGGGTCCAAGCTGAATCCATCGGGTTGGGCGCGGGACAGGTCTCGCAGCCGTGCCGTCAGGCGTTCCAGGATATCCAGACGCAGGGCGATTCCGGCCAGCGGAAGATAACCCAGGGCACGCCAGCCCTCGGCGGGCAGCGGCCCGGCCTCAAGGCTGACCCGGCCGAAGGCCAGGTCGGGAACAAGATGGCCACCATGGACGGCCCATAACAGGCCGCGTAATCGCTGGGCCGCCGGTTTCAACAGGGCGGGGATGAACACCGCCTCGGTGCCGATGCGGATTCCCCGAGCGGCAAGGATGCGGCGTTCTTCCTCGGTCAGGGCGGCCAACTGGGCTTGGACTTGCGAGCGGGAAACCGATCCCAATCCCTCGGCCAATTGATGCGTCAGGCCGCGCAAGGCGCCTTGCTGGTTGGCGGTCGGTTGCAGCGGGCGGGTCAGTCCCTCCAGCGCCCAGGCGACGAAGCGGCTCAGGCGTTTGTGGACACGGTCGCGTTGCGCGGGCTCCAGCAGGTCGCTGGCCGTCACCTCGACCTGTGGGGCAAGGGCGGTGTGGCCGGCGACCAGGCGCCCGACCTTTTGCCCTTGCCACAACAACTGGCCCTGGTCATCCAGGCAAAAATCCTGGTCGGCCGAGTTGTGCAGGCGTTCGACGCGGGCGGCGATCTCGGGCTTCAGCGAGCGGCTGGCGGCGGCCAACACCGCCTTGGCCGCCACCGCGCCCTCGGCCTGGTCGGCGACGAAGCGAAAACCCTCCAGATGGCCGACGAACTGTCCCTCAACCATGACCTCGCCCGACCGCGCCACCGCCCCCAGCAAAGCGCCGTCATCACGCATGGCACGGACCAGCACCGAAGTGCGGCGGTCGATGAAGCGCTGGGTCAAGCTTTCATGCAGCGCGTCGGACAGCTTGTCCTCGATGGCGCGGCTGGCCGCCTGCCAATGGGCGGGGTCGGCCACCCAATCGCCGCGATGGGACACATAGGTCCAGGTGCGCACATGGGCGATACGGGCCAAAAGTGTGTCCATCTCGCCGTCGGTGCGATCCAGTCGGGCCAGGTGGTTGGCCAGCCAATCGGTGGGCAGCTTGCGTCCCTTGCCGCACAGATGCTGGTAGATTTGCGCCAGCAGGCGGGTGTGGGTGTCGGCCATCACCTTGCGGAAGTCAGGGATTTGGCAGACGTCCCACAACAGCTTGACCCGTTCGGGATGGTTGGCCAATCGGGCGATGGCGTCGTCCTTGGCCAGGATGGACAGCGCCATCTGGTCGTCGGCCTCGCGGGCGCGGATCAGGCCGCGTTGGTCGGGGCGACGCTCAAGACTGGCGGCAAGCGCTTCAATGGTGGCGAAACGCAGGTCGGAATTGCGCCAGGACAGCGCCGTCAGCGGTTGGAAGGCATGGTTTTCCACCGCGTCCACCACGTCCGGGTCGATACCGGGCACGTCGGCAGTGGTGCCGAAGGTGCCGTCATTCATGTGGCGCCCGGCACGGCCGGCGATCTGGGCGATCTCGGTGGATTCCAGCGACCGGGGGGCGCGGCCGTCGAACTTCCTGAGGCCCGCGAAAGCCACGTGGTCCACGTCCATGTTCAGCCCCATGCCGATGGCGTCGGTGGCGACGATGTAATCGACCTCGCCGGCTTGGTAGAGGCCCACCTGGGCGTTGCGGGTACGGGGCGACAAGGCGCCCAGCACCACGGCGGCGCCGCCCCGTTGCCGGCGCACATATTCGGCCATGGCGTAGACTTCCGAGGCCGAGAACGCCACCACGGCGGAACGCGGCGGCAGCCGGTTCAGTTTCTTGGGACCGGCATAGCTGAGGCTGGACAGACGCGGCCGGGTCGAGAACTCGATTCCGGGGACCAGTTGGCGCAGCAATGGCTTGATGGTCTCGGCCCCCAGGAACACGGTTTCCTCTTGCCCACGGGCATGCAGCAGGCGGTCGGTGAAGATGTGGCCGCGTTCCGGGTCGGCGCACAGCTGGATTTCGTCCACCGCCAGGAAGGCGACGCGGCGGTCCAGGGGCATGGATTCGACGGTGCAGACGAACCAGCGCGGATGGGCGGGGACGATCTTTTCCTCGCCGGTGATCAGGGCGACCTGCCCTGCCCCCTTCAGCTTGACGATGCGGTCATAGTTTTCCCGCGCCAACAGGCGCAAGGGAAAGCCGATCATGCCGCTGGCATGGCCCAGCATGCGGTCCAGCGCGAAATGGGTCTTGCCGGTGTTGGTCGGCCCCAGCACGGCCAGGATCCGGCCGGCCATGGACTTATTCCCCGTATTCGGCGGCGCAGTTGGGGGTTTCGAAGACGCGCACCAGCACCAGACGGGCGGCGCCGCCCGATCGTTCGCGCACCGGCCCCGACAATTTCACGTACCAATGCCGCGCCAGGCATTCGGCGGTGGGCTGGAAGGGCACCACGCACAGCTTGGTCTTCATGCGGGTGTCGGTGGTCACCGCCTCGCCCTTTTCACGCACCTGGATTTCCAAGGCTGCCAGCCATTCGGCGATGTCGCGGCCGGGCGGCGCGAACATGGTCAGCAATTCCATGTCGGCCAGGGCGGCGATGAAGCCGTGGTCACAGGGCTCGTCCACCGCACGCAGCATCTCTTCCTTCAGGAAGCCGAAATCCAGCACCATGTCGGTCTGCTCGCCGTCATGGTGCAGGCTGGCGGCTTCGCATACCGCTTCGATGCCATAGCGGTGGCCGTGGATGTGCCGGCACTTCGAGCCATGGGTCATGATGCGGTGGCCGGCATCGATGTCGATGCGGCGCGAGATGCGGTAGGGGGCGGACATGGTGATTACGGGATTCCCAGCAACTTGTGTGTCTGCAAACTGAGCCGCCAGCGCGGATGGGTCAAGCAGAACGAGATCGCCGCCTGGATATGGGCCGCTTGCTCGGCCCCGTCCATGGGCTGGATGAAACAATGGCGGAAGGGCAAGCGTTCCAGCCTGTCCAGGTCAACGCCGTCTTGCGGCCACACCAGCTTGATTTCCTCGCCGGCCAGCACCTTCAACGTGGTGCCGGCTTTCGGGCTGACGCAGACCCAGTCGATGCCGGTGGGAAGCGTAATCGTGCCGTTGGTTTCGACGGCGATCTCGAACCCCTGCTGATGCAGGGCCAGGACCAGGGAATCGTCCAATTGCAGGCCGGGTTCGCCGCCGGTGACCACCACCAGCGGATGGCCGCCGGCACCCTTGGGCCAATGGCCGGCGACGGCTTTCGCCAAGGTTTCGGCATCGGCGAACTTGTCGCCGCCGACGAAATCGGTGTCGCAGAACCGGCATTGGGCGGTATCGCGGTCTTCTTCCCGCCCGCTCCACAGATTGCAGCCGGCAAAGCGCAGGAACACGGCGGCGCGGCCGGCCTGGCCGCCCTCGCCCTGCAATGTGTAGAAGATTTCCTTGACCGTATAGGCCATGGCTGGGCCTCCAATGCCCTAAAAATCAGCCCGCGCGGCGCCTGAGCGGCCCCGGCACGGGGCATGACAAAGTCATTAACGCGGTGAGACCACGTTAATGATCGCTGCCGTGCAGGATGGCGGCGGCCGGTCCGACGTCGTAATTCTGGCCGTCCACCGTCAGGGTGACGGCATGCGGGAAGACGGCGCGGATCAGGCCCTTGCGTTCCAGCGCCACCCACACCGATTGATTGGTCAGGCCGGAAGCGTCCTTGGTCATCGCCACCTTGTCGCCCACGTGGAAATGGTTGCCATGCGGGCGCGGCAGGGTGGTCAGCAGCTTGTCGCCGTTGTCCTGGGTCTGCGAGGTTTCCGGGTGGCGGGCCAGTTCCTGGAACAGCACCAGGGTCTTCAGCTGCAACGGGTTCAGCTTCAGCGGGTTGACTTTCGGCGGCATCAAGATCGCTCCGGGGGGAAGGGGGCGAGCATTATGAAGCACGCGGCCCCAGCTTCCAATCCCCAACCAGCGCCTGGACCACCGACAGGGCGGCGATGGCGGCGGTTTCGGCCCGCAGGATGCGCGGCCCCAGCCCCACCGGCACGGTAAAGGATAGCCGCGCCAGCATGGCGCGTTCGGCCTCGTCGAAGCCGCCTTCCGGGCCGACCAGCAGCGCCAGCTTGCCCGGATTCATCCCGGCAAGGGCGTGGGCGATGGGTTGCCCCGATCCGCTTTCATCTAGGAACAAGAGCGGTCGGCCGGCGTCCCAGCCGCTCAAGACCTTGTCCAAGGCGGCGGGTTCGGTCATTTCGGGGACGCTCAGCCGCTCGCATTGCTCGGCCGCTTCAATCATGTTGGCGGCCAGACGCTCGGTGTTGACCCGGCTCATCACCGTGCGGCGGGTGAACACCGGCCACAAGCGGCTGATCCCCAGTTCGGTGGCCTTTTCCGCCACCAGATCGACACGGTCTTTCTTGATCGGCGCCGCCAACAGCCACAGATCGGGCTCGGGCACCTGCGGACGGGTTTGGGTGTGGACGTGGATGGCCACCCCCGCCTTGGCGACCTTGTGCAGCGTCGCCGACCATTCGCCGTCGCGGCCGTTGAACAAGGCGACGGTTTCGCCCTCTTTCAGCCGCATGACGTTGGCCAGGTAATGGGACTGGTCCCTGCCGAGCACGATACCAGTGTCGGCGGCCAAATCGTTGGGAACGAACAGGCGGATCACGGCAGCGCTTCCACCTTCAAGACGATGCCGTCGGCATCCACCACGCGGACCTTGGCGCCGGTGGGCAGATCGGGGCCGGATACTTTCCAGGTGGTGTCGCCCAGCTTCATACGGCCATAGCCGTCCAGGATGGGGGTGTCCAGGGTGTGGACGCTGCCCACCAGTTGGGCGGCGCGTTTGTTCAACAGCGGCGCCTGGGATTGCGGTTCCTTCAGCTTGGAATAAAGCCGCCGACCAGCGACGGCCGCCACCACGGTGAGCACGGCGAAGATCACCGCGTGGATTTCCCAGCCCAGACCCGGCGCCATGTAGGCCACCATGCCGGTGACGAAGGCGGCGATGCCGGGCCACAGAAGGTAGGTGCCGGGAACCACCGCCTCGGCGCCGATCAGCACCACGCCGGCGACCAGCCAGTGCCAGAACACCGGGGTCATTTCTTGTCCCCGGCATTGGGCAGCCCCGTGCGGCGCGACGGCGGCGCGTTGGCGGCCAGGGCGTCCTTGGCGATCTCGGCGATGCCGGCCACCGCGCCGATGATTCCCGACGCTTCCAGCGGCATCATGATCAGTTTCTGGTTGGGGGCGGACGCCACCTTTTCCAGGGCCTCGACGTAACGCTGGGCGATGAAGTAGTTCACCGCCGTGGTCTGGCCCTCGGCCACCGCCTTGGACACCACGAAGACGGCGCGGGCTTCGGCTTCGGCTTCGCGCTCACGCGCTTCGGCGTCGCGGAAGGCGGCTTCGCGCCGTCCCTCGGCGGCCAGGATCTGCGCCTGCTTCTGGCCCTCGGCCTTCAGCACCTCGGCCTGGCGCAGGCCCTCGGCTTCCAGCACGGCGGCGCGTTTGTCGCGCTCGGCCTTCATCTGCCGGGCCATGGAATCCACCAGGTCGCGGGGCGGCGCGATGTCCTTGATCTCGATGCGGGTGACCTTGACCCCCCAGGGCTGGGTGGCTTCGTCCACCACCGCCAGCAGCTTGGTGTTGATCTGGTCGCGCTGGCTCAGCAATTCGTCCAAATCCATGCCGCCCATGACCGTGCGGATGTTGGTCATGATCAGGTTCAGGATGGCGATTTGCAGTTGCGCCACCTCGTAGGCCGCCCGCGCGGTGTCCAGCACCTGGAAGAACACCACGCCGTCCACGGTGACCATGGCGTTGTCGCGAGTGATGATTTCCTGGCTGGGCACGTCCAGGACCTGTTCCATGACGTTCAGGCGCCGCCCGACGCGGTCCACCAACGGGATGATCAGGTGCAGGCCGGGAGAAAGCGTCCGGGTGTAGCGTCCGAAACGCTCGACGGTGAACTCGTAGCCCTGGGGCACCACCTTGATGCCCAGGAACACCAGAATCAGGCCCAGCACCACCAGGGCCAGGGCGAAGACGGCCAAGTCCATGGTATCCCCCTTTGGTTGCGTTGCCTGGCAGCATAGCGCCGGCCAGCGCCGTTGTCGTTGATCAAGTGTCGTTGACCAAGGTACGGGGGCAGGGCATAACCCAAAGGCAACAGGCACGGGAAGGCAGCATGCAGCGCATCGGCATCATCGGGGCGGGGGCTTGGGGAACGGCGTTGGCGGTGGCCGCCCGTCGCGCCGGCCGCGACGTGGTGATCTGGGCCCATGAAGCCGAGGTGGCCGGCACTATCAACGCCATGCGCCGCAACGTCACCTACCTGCCCGACATTCATCTGGATTGCTGCATCCGCGCCACCACCCAACTGGCCGAGGCCACCGCCTGCGACGCCGTGTTGCTGGTGACTCCGGCGCAGCATCTACGCATGACGCTGAAAGCCGCCGCCCCCCATTGGCGGGCGGGAGTGCCGGCGGTGATCTGCTGCAAGGGCATCGAGCAGGGCAGCGACAGCATGATGACCGAGGTGGCCGAGGCCGAACTGCCCGGCCAGCCCTTGGCGGTGTTGTCGGGGCCGACCTTCGCCATCGAGGTGGCCCGTGGCCTGCCCACCGCCGTCACCTTGGCCTGCGCCGACAAGGAACTGGGCAACGCCTTGGTGCGGGCTTTGGGGGCCCCCACTTTCCGCCCCTATCTGTCGTCCGACCTAGTCGGCGCCGAGATCGGCGGCGCCGTCAAGAACGTGCTGGCCATCGCCTGCGGCATCGTCGAGGGGCGCGGTTATGGCGACAACGCGCGGGCCGCGCTGATCACCCGCGGTTTGGCGGAAATGACCCGCCTCGCCCTGGCCAAGGGCGGTAAGGCGGAAACCCTGATGGGGCTGTCCGGCATGGGCGACCTGATCCTGACCGCGTCGTCCGTGCAGTCGCGCAATTACTCCCTGGGCCTGCACCTGGGCCAGGGCCGCGCCTTGGCCGACATCCTGGCCGAGCGCAAGGCGGTGACCGAAGGCGTGTGGTCGGCCGGCGCGGTGGTGGACATGGCCATGCGTCTGGGCATCGAGATGCCCATCTCGGCCGCCGTCGACGCGGTGCTCAACGGCGGCCAGTCCCTGGACGACGCCATCGCCGACCTGTTGTCGCGTCCGTTCAAGATGGAAGCCCATTAAGGAGTTCCGTACATGGCCCTTTACATCATCACCTGTGTCGACAAGCCCAATTCCCTGGATCTGCGCCTGGCCACCCGCCAGGCCCATCTGGATTACGCCCGGGGCTGGGTGGACCGCATGCTGGTGGGCGGGCCTTTGCTGTCCGACGACGGCCAGACCATGCAGGGTTCCATGCTGATCCTGGATTTGGACGACCCCGCGCAGGTCGACGATTATTTGGCGGGCGATCCCTACAACCAAGCCGGCCTGTTCGAAAGCGTGACGGTTCGTCGCTACAAGAAGATGCTGCCTTAATCGGAGATCGAAGAATGACCCAGTACGCCATCATCTGCATCGACAAGCCCGGTTCGGCCGACATCCGTCTGGCCAACCGCGCCGCCCATCTGGAATGCCTGAAGGCCCTGGGCGAGCGTCTGGTGCTGGCCGGCCCCTTGCTGTCGGAAGACGGCGAAGCCATGCAAGGCAGCCTGCTGGTCATCGATTTCGACGACCGCGCTGGCGTCGATTCCTTCCTGGCGTCCGAGCCCTATGCCCTGGCCGGCCTGTTCGAAAGCGTCACCGTGCGCCGCTATAAGAAGGTTCTGCCGGCATGAAGTACTGGCTGGTCAAGTCGGAACCCGGCGCTTGGTCGTGGGACGATCAGGTGCGTGACAGCG